>JAJDOJ010000046.1 GCA_022340215.1 Gammaproteobacteria bacterium | reverse complement strand
ACAAGACCTTGACGATGTTTCATACGAGTCGTTGAAACAACAGGATACACATTGATCGGAAGAGACGAGCCGGCACGCCAGACTCGAAAACGCGTTCTGTACTCTCCGATACACCATACATCGTAATCCTGACCTCGATGGAACTGGAATTCGGTAGGTTCGATTCCCTGTTTTCATACGCGTCCGTGCCGAATTGACTTCGGAGCCTGAACGGCTACCATGCACGACTATCGAAGAATCTTATCGCCAAACAAGCGATTTATATGGCAACTACGGCTAGAAATCTCAGATTGGGCGGGCTTGCGCTACGGCTGGTAAACGAAAGGCTGATCAGCGAGATGGATGCCGCATCCGCCCAGGACGAGTCCCACAAGAAACGGATTCCGCTGGTCACCTATCTGGTCGGGCAGGGGTTCGTCTCTCCGGCGGACATCGCCATGGCTGCCTCCAGGGAGTTCGGGATCCCGGTACTGGACATCCGCGTGCTCGACCCCGACGCCCTTCCGAAGGGTGTCGTCAGCGAGAAGATCGTTCGGCAACATCACGCGTTACCCATACTGAAGCGCGGCAACAAGCTGTTCGTAGCGGTAGCGGACCCGCTGAACCTGACGGGGCTGGACGAGATCAAGTTCGCCACGGGGCTTTCCGCCGACCCGATTCTCGTCGAGGAGGACAAACTCAGCAAGGCGATCGACACGGTCCTCGAGGCGGAAGATTCCGCCAGCGCCATGGAAGGATTGATGGACGAGGATCTCGACAATCTCCAGATCAAAGCGGGGGACGAGGAACCGAAGGCCGACGAGGGCGCATCGGAGGTCGACGACACACCGATCGTTCGTTTCGTGAACAAGGTGTTGCTGGATGCGATCAACAAGAAGGCATCGGACATCCATTTCGAGCCCTATGAAATGAAGTATCGTGTCCGTTTCCGCATGGATGGCGTGCTGCACGAGATCGCCGCGCCGCCCGTGAACCTCGCTCCCAGGATCTCTGCGCGACTCAAGGTGTTGTCCCGGCTCGATATCTCGGAGCGGCGCATACCCCAGGATGGGCGGATGAAGATGCAGATTTCCAAGAAGCGAGCCATCGACTTCCGTGTCAGTACCTGCCCGACGCTCTTCGGCGAAAAGATCGTCATGCGTATCCTCGACCCCACCAGTGCGCAGCTGGGCATCGATGCGCTGGGCTACGAGGAAGAACAGAAACAGTTGTACATGGATGCCTTGAGCAAACCCTACGGCATGATCCTGGTAACGGGACCCACCGGTAGCGGCAAGACCGTGTCGCTCTACACCGGGCTCAATATCCTGAACACCACCGACCGGAACATCTCGACGGCGGAAGACCCCGTGGAAATCAATCTTCCGGGCGTCAATCAGGTGAACGTGCATCCCAAGGTCGGACTGACGTTCGCCGCCGCATTGCGGGCCTTCCTGCGCCAGGATCCCGACATCGTGATGGTGGGCGAGATCCGGGACCTGGAGACGGCCGAGATCGCGATCAAGGCCGCCCAGACGGGCCATCTCGTCCTCTCGACCCTGCACACCAACGACGCGCCGCAGACGCTCTCCCGCCTTGCCAATATGGGCGTCCCACCCTACAACATCGCCTCGGCCGTCAGTCTTATCATCGCCCAGCGCCTGGCCCGGCGCCTATGCAGCAATTGCAATACGGTTGTCGACGTTCCCCGCGAGGCGCTGCTGAAGGAGGGGTTTACCGAGGAGCAGCTCGAGGGGATCAAGATCTACAAGGCCGTCGGGTGCGACCAATGTACCGGTGGCTATAAGGGACGGGTCGGCATCTACCAGGTCATGCCGGTCTCCGAAGCGATGGGCCGGATCATCATGGAAGGCGGCAACGCGATGCAACTGGCGGACCAGGCGAGCAGGGAGGGGATCCCCGACCTGCGCGCATCGGGTCTGAAGAAGGTACAGGACGGTGTGACCAGCCTGGAAGAGATCAATCGGGTCACCAAGGATTGACGATGAGTGACCCGGCAGGCTCCCGTGCGTCGGGTTAGCGATAGCGTAACCCGACCTACGTAACTCCCTCCCTCTGCACGTCGGAATTCCAGCGCAATTCGTCCAAGAATAGGTTCAACACGCCCCGTTTGGACTATCCTCTTTGAATCAAGCGCTTCCCGGGTACGACAAGCGACCCGGCATCGAGAATTCTTCAGGGGGTACCGACAGGCCCCCGGCATCCATGAAAGGCTGATTGAGTATGGCAACTGCAGAAGCATTGACGTTCGTCTGGGAAGGCACGGACCGCAGGGGCGCGCGCCTAAAAGGCGAGACCCACGCGACCAACGAGATGCTCGCGAAGGCGGACCTCCGCCGTCAGGGCATCAACCCGATCAGGGTGCGCAAAAAGCCCAAGCCCCTGTTCAGCCGCAAGAAGCGGATCGTGGGAAAGGACATTGCCATCTTCGCCCGTCAGCTCGCCACCATGATGCAGGCAGGCGTCCCGATGGTACAGGCGTTCGATATCGTAGGTCGCGGCCACGAGAATCCTTCAATGCAGAATATGATCATGGGGATCAAGGGTGACGTGGAGGCAGGCACCAGTCTCGCAGAGGCGCTGGGCAGATATCCGCTGCAGTTCGACGACCTGTTCCGCAACCTGGTCCAGGCCGGCGAACAATCGGGGGCCCTGGACCGGCTGCTCGAGAAGATCGCGACCTACAAGGAAAAAACCGAGGTCCTCAAGGGCAAGATCAAGAAGGCGTTGTTCTATCCCACCGCCGTGCTGGTGGTGGCTTTCATCGTTTCTGCGATCCTGTTGATCTTCGTCGTGCCGCAGTTCCAGGAGCTGTTCCAGGGATTCGGCGCGGACCTACCCGCCTTCACGCAGATGGTCATCGGCCTGTCGGAGGTCTTCCAGAAATGGTGGTGGGCCATCTTCGGCGGCATCGGCCTGGCGCTCTACACCCTGATCGAGCTTAACAGGCGATCGCCCGCCGTTCACCGTGCCATCGACAAGGCATCGCTGAGGATCCCCGTGGTCGGCGATATCCTGCGGAAATCGGCCATCGCCCGCTTCACCCGCACCATGGCCACCATGTTTGCCGCGGGCGTCCCCCTGGTGGAGGCGATGGATTCGGTGGCCGGCGCGACGGGCAACGCGATCTACGCCGAGGCGACCCTGAAGATGAAGGACGAGGTCGCCAGCGGCACGCAGCTCCAGTACGCCATGCGGCAGACCGGCCTGTTTCCGAACATGGTGGTCCAGATGGTCGCCATCGGCGAGGAATCCGGATCCCTCGACGACATGCTGACCAAGGTGGCGGATTTCTACGAAGAGGAGGTCGACAACCTGGTCGATGGTCTCAGCAGTCTGCTGGAACCGCTGATCATGGCGATCCTCGGTGTCATCGTCGGCGGTCTCGTCATCGCCATGTACCTGCCGATCTTCAAGCTGGGTTCGGTCGTCTGAATCCCGATGCCGGCGGGCACTGGATCCGATCCCCGCCGGATTCCCTGCCGCCCTCCGTGATCACCGTTTCCGGTGGTTCAGGGGACGCAGACATTCCGAGCGCGCCGTAGCCGAATCCTGGAGCACCCAGCCCCGCCCATGACCGCAATGCACGATCTGCTCTCGGAGAATCCCGCGCTCTTTCTCTCCTTCGTCACGATCCTCGGGACGATGGTGGGAAGTTTTCTCAACGTCGTGATCTATCGCTTCCCGATCATGCTGAAACGACAGTGGGCGGAGGAGTGCCGGGCGTTGCTGGAACCCGGGGGAGAGCCGCCTCGCGACCACGGCAGCGAATTCAACCTGATCGCACCGCGCTCGGCCTGCCCGCAGTGCGGTCATCGGATCGCCGCACTGGAAAACATTCCGGTGCTGAGCTACCTCTTTCTCCGCGCTCGCTGTAGCGCCTGCGGCGCATCGATCTCGATACAGTATCCGCTGGTCGAGGCCGCCACCGGGATCGCGAGCCTTCTGGTCGCGTGGCGATTCGGTTATACCCTGGAGGCCGCCGCAGCGCTCCCACTGGTCTGGGCGCTGATCGCGCTCGCCGTCATCGATTTTCACACCAAGCTGCTCCCGGACGCGATCACACTGCCGTTCGTCTGGGCGGGACTGCTGGTCAACCTGGGCGGGTTGTTCACCGACCTCGAATCCGCGCTCCTCGGCGCGGTCCTGGGGTACCTTTCCCTGTGGACCGTGTACCATGTCTTCAAGAGGCTGACCGGCAAGGAGGGAATGGGGTTTGGCGACTTCAAGCTGCTCGCCATGTTCGGTGCTTGGCTGGGCTGGCAGAGCCTCCCCCTGATCGTCATCCTGTCGGCCCTGGTCGGCGCGGTCACCGGCATCGCACTGATGGTCGCCCTCGGACGCGACCGCAACGTACCCATTCCCTTCGGACCCTTTCTCGCCGCGGCCGGGTTGATCGCGCTCCTCTGGGGACCCCGGATCAATCAGGCCTACCTGGACTTCGCGATTCGCTGAGGTTCCGTATGCTCCGTATCGGTCTGACCGGTGGTGTCGGCAGCGGCAAATCCGCAGCCGCGGCGTTCTTTGCGAGTCTGGGTGCGCCGATCGTCGACGCCGACGTGATCGCCCGCGACGTGACTTCCAAAGGGTCCCCGGTCCTTGCGCGGATCGCCGAAACGTTCGGTCCCGATGCACTGACCCCCACAGGCGACCTCGATCGCCGTGCCATGCGAAAGCGGGTGTTCGGCGACGAGAACGCACGCAGGGCACTGGAAGCCATCGTGCACCCCGAGGTCCGCTGGTCCATCGAGAAACGGATCCGAATGCTGCCTCCGACGGACTATTGCGTGGTGGTCGTTCCGCTGCTGCTGGAAACGGGGATGGAGTCGATGTTCGATCGCGTCGTTGTCGTCGACTGCGACGAGGAGATCCAGGTGCGGCGCGTGGCGGCCCGGGACAGTACCTCCGCGACGGACGCCCGGGCGATCATGTCATCCCAGTTGTCGCGACAGGAAAGGCTGGCCGGCGCCGACGTCATCCTCGAAAATTCCGGCGATCTTTCCCATCTGCGCACACAGGTAGAGAGACTGCACGGGGAGTTTGCGCAAGCCACCTAGGAGCGACAAATCGATTCTCCGTCCCACTGTTCGGAACCGGGCTGCGCCGAATTGTTCTTTGCCTGGAGACACTGCACAATTGCCGGTCTTCGGCGTCGCACACCGCCACCAACACCAGGCCCAGAACGTGTCCGAGACACTTATCTTCGAGCAACCCCTCAACGAGCGAATCCGTACCTTTCTGCGCGTGGAACAACTGATCCAGCGCTTCGACCATTTCATCGAGGAGGATACCCTCTGGGATACGCATGGCGCGCTGCGGACCCTGATCGAGCTAGCGGATCTCATTTCCCGGGTGGACCTGAAAAGCGAGTTGATGAAGGAACTCAAGCGCCAGATCGCCAATCTCGAGGGCCTGGGCAAGATTCCCGGGGTCAATACCGAACACCTGCGGTCCATCGTCGACAGTCACCGCGCGCTCATCGACAAGCTGCATGACATCGCCGGCAATCCCGGGGCGCAACTGAAGACCAACCAATTCCTGCGCAGTATCGAGCAGCGGGCCGCGATTCCCGGCGGGACCTGCGATTTCGACCTGCCGTCCTTTCATCACTGGCTCTCCCGAGATACCCCCCAACGGCGACACGATCTCGAGCTGTGGATCCAGCCCTATCGGAAGATTCATCTGGCGGTCGCGGCGATCATGGACCTGGTCAGGGAAAGCGCCGGCCTGAAGACGGTGCGGGCGGAGAAGGGATTCTTCGAGAAAACGCTAGACCCGGCGCATCCGAATCAGTTGATCCGCATCGGCGTCGATATGGCCGCGCCCCAGTTCCCGGAGGTCAGTGCGGGCAAGCACCGTTTCTCGATCCGATTTCTGGTGCAACCCGATCTTGAAGATCGCCCGATCCAGATCACGGATGACTTCGAATTCGAACTGGCCTGCTGTGCGCTTTGAGCGATACACACAGGATCCCGGAGAAGTCGGCATGGTCCCGAAACGTTCTGTCTGACCTGTATCTGGCGCCGGGGCGTATCTGGCGCCGGGGCTCTGCCTCGGCGTCGAATACCTGCGGCTCTGCCGCTACACCCAAGGTCGGTAACGCCGATCTCTTACTGTGCTCGCAGTCTTTCACGGCAGAGCCGTTTTCCGGGTGCCGGGGCAGAGCCACGGCACCGGAGATCGGGCAAATTGCAGGCGCCTCATCAGACCGTCATCAGGGTTTCGCCACCACCCATCTCATCTCTGGCGGTCCTCTCGGCGCCACAACCCCCGGATCGCCGCGATACCCTGCCCTCCGCAGGCCCGCGCCCTGGGGATATCGCCTTCGCCGACGCCCCCCAACGCGTAGACCGGCATCCTGGCGCCGAGACAGAGATCCTGGAACGTTTCCCACCCCAGCGATCTTGCGCCCGGGTGCGACGGCGTCGCCCTGACAGGAGACAGGACGGCGAAATCCGCGTCGCACGAAGCCGCCAACCGCAGTTCGGCCGTATCGTGACACGATGTCCCGACGATCATGTCCCTGGGCAATGGCCGCGTGCGATACTGCTGCAGGCGCCGCGCGTTCAGGTGTACCCCATCCGCCCCCAGCGCCCGCGCCCGCGCCGGACTCGCATTGAGTAACAGACGCGCATTCGCGGACCGGCAGATCTCCACCACCTCGACGGCAAGCGCCTCGTACTCGACCTGTTCGCGGTTCGTGGCCCGAAACTGGACCAGTGACACACCCCGACCCAGGGCGCGCTCCAGCCTGCGAAGGAATTCGTCGGTGTCCCCTTCCGGGTCCGGGGTGATCAGGTAGCGGTCGGGCAGTTCCAGGGCGGCGAGAACCGGAAGATTTGCATCGGGAAACTCGTATGCGCGCAAGTCTTTCGTCCTCACCCAGCGGACCTCCTGTCCCTCGAGGCCGGTGGCGACCCCGTCGAACGATACTACGCGCCAGACCTCGAGCCTGACTCGCTGGTCGGGATAGTCGTGAAGAACGGTAATCAGGGGATCGAAGGTCCGGGCGCGGATACCCAGTTCCTCGTGGAGTTCCCGCGCCAGCGCATCGAGGGGCGCCTCTCCCGCCTCGACCTTTCCACCGGGAAACTCCCACTTGCCTCCCTGATGGGTATCGGCGGGTCGCCTGGCAATCAGCAGCCTGCCCGAATCGTCGCTCACGGCAGCAGCGACCACGCGTAGATGGCCGCCTGCTACCACTCGGCGTGGCATGGCAGATTCGAGACGTTCACGGGACTCGTGGTTCGTTCAATCGCCGTCAGCTACGGTATTCGGCATTGATGCGCACGTATTCGTGCGACAGGTCGGAGGTCCAGACGACGGTCGCGGCCTCGCCGCGCCCGAGCACCACGGTCACGGTGAATTCCTCCCCCGACATGACGCGCGCGCCGTTTTCCTCGCGATATCCCGGTGACACCCCACCGGCCCGCACGACCTCCACCTCGTCGAGAAAGATCCCAACCCTGCCGATGTCGAACGACTCGATCCCGGTCCGCCCCAGTGCCGCGAGGATCCTTCCCCAGTTGGGATCGCCCGCGAAAAACGCCGTCTTGACCAGTGGCGAATGGGCGATGGTAAACGCCGCTGTCCTGGCCTCGTTCCGGTCGCGGGCCCCCTCGACCCTGATGGCGACGAAGCGCGTCGCACCCTCCGCATCGCGGACGATGGCCTGCGCAAGCTCGATCATCACACCTTGAAGGCCTGCGTGGAACGTCGCATAGTCGCTCGAGGACTCGGTCGCCTCAACGCCGGACATTCCCGTGGCGACCAGCACGCAGGCATCGTTGGTCGAGGTATCCCCGTCCACGGTGATCGCATTGAAACTGCGCTCGACCTGGGAGGACAAAAGGGTCTGAAGCTGTGCCTGGGGAATCGACGCATCGGTCGCGACGAAGGCCAGCATGGTGGCCATGTCCGGATGGATCATGCCGGCGCCCTTGGCAATCCCGGTGACCGTGACGGGGACTCCCCCGAGCTGGAGGCGCCTCGATACCGCCTTCGGGACCGTGTCCGTGGTCATGATGGCCTGGGCGGCATCTTTCCAACCGTCGGCACTCAGACTGGACACCATCGCCCCCAGGGGGGCGGTCAGCCGATCCAGCGCCAGACGCTCTCCGATGACGCCGGTCGAAAACGGCAGGACTTCGTCGGGATCGCATCCGGCAACCTCGGCGAGCGCGCGGCACGATGCGCGGGCATCGGTCAGGCCGGCCTGACCGGTACCCGCATTGGCGTTTCCCGCGTTGATGAGAAGATAACGCGGCGCCAGCGTGCCAAGGTGCTCCCCGGCAACGACCACGGGGGCGGCCCGAAACGCGTTGCGGGTAAACACCGCTGCGGTTCGGGCTCCCTTTGCCAGCTCCATGAGGACGAGATCGTCTCGGCCGAGGTATCGGATCCCTGCGGCGGCACTGGCAAGCCGTACCCCCGGAACCGGCAACAGGGCTTTTGGGGGGGTGAGTCCAACGGGCATGGCACTTGACGAACGGAAGGTGGCTCAGGGAAACATGGGTACGAAGCGAGACCCTCTGGGAGCGGTGCGGGATTCAGGCCAGCTTTCCGTGGCACTGCTTGTACTTCTTCCCTGAACCGCAGGGGCAAGGTTCGTTTCGCCCGATTTTCCGTCCTTCACGCCGAAACGGCTGCTCCTTTTCTTCTGCGCCTGCGGCCTGCTCGTCGGTCGACAGCGCACTGGCCACCTCCTCGTGCTTGAACTGCATCTGCTGCTTCTGCCGCTCAGCCTCCATCGCCGCCAGTTCCTGCTCCGACTGGACCTGAAAGCGGGTCACTACCGAGACGACGTCGTGCTTGATTCGCTCCAGCATCTGCTGAAACATCTCGAAGGCTTCTCGCTTGTATTCCTGCTTGGGATTCTTTTGCGCGTAGCCCCGCAGCCCGATCCCCTGTCGCAGGTAATCCATCGCGGCGAGATGCTCCTTCCAGGTATGGTCGAGGATCTGCAGCATGACGTCTTTCTCGAAACGCCGCATCATCTCGCTGCCAATCACCTGCTCCTTCGCCTTGATGACCTCTCGGATCTCGTCCTGAATCCTGTCGCGCAGCGTCTCCTCGTGCAGGTCCGGGTCCTCGTCCAGCCAGGCCGGCAGATCGAACTGCGTACCGAACTCGTTTTTCAGCGACTCCGTGAGGCCGGGCACGTCCCATTGTTCATCCAGACTGCCGGGTGGGACATGGGCGCTGATGACGTTGTCCACGACATCGTGCAGGATCGCCTGGACGTTCTCCGCAATGTCTTCGGACTCCATCAGTTCGGCGCGCTGTTGATAGATCACCTTGCGCTGGTCGTTCGCCACATCGTCATATTCCAGCAGGTGCTTGCGGATGTCGAAGTTGTGCGCCTCGACCTTTCGTTGTGCGTTCTCGATGGCCTTCGTCACCCACGGGTGTTCGATGGACTCGCCTTCCTGCATGCCCAGCTTCTGCATCAGGCCCTTGACGCGGTCCGAGGCAAAGATGCGCATGAGATTGTCTTCCAGAGACAGATAGAAGCGGCTCGAACCCGGGTCGCCCTGACGCCCTGAACGTCCCCGCAACTGATTGTCGATGCGGCGGGACTCGTGACGTTCGGTGCCGATGATGTGCAACCCCCCCGCCTCCACCACCTTGCGGTGGCGCGCCTTCCAGTTCTCCCGGGCGGACGCTTCATCGCCACTCCCATCGGTCTCCAGAGCAGCCAGTTCTGCGTCAAGGCTGCCGCCGAGCACGATATCGGTTCCACGGCCCGCCATGTTGGTCGCGATCGTCCCCGTGCCGGGACGCCCGGCGTTGGCGATGATATGCGCCTCCTTTTCGTGGAACTTCGCGTTCAGCACCTGATGCGCGATCTTCTGTTTGTTCATCAGGCCGGAAAGGTACTCGGAGGCCTCGATGGAGGCCGTACCCACCAGGACCGGCTGCCCCCGTGACATACAATCCTTGATGTCGTCGATGATCGCGTCGTACTTCTCCTTCATGGTGAGGTAGATCAGATCCCCCATGTCGTTGCGAATCATCGGCATGTTGGTGGGAATTACGACGACCTCCAGGCCATAGATCTGCTGGAATTCGAAGGCCTCGGTGTCCGCGGTACCGGTCATCCCGGACAACTTGTCGTAGAGACGAAAATAGTTCTGGAAGGTGATCGACGCGAGGGTCTGATTCTCCTGCTGCACCGGCACTCCCTCTTTGGCCTCGATCGCCTGATGCAGTCCGTCCGACCAACGCCGTCCCGACATGGTGCGGCCGGTAAATTCGTCGACGATGACGATCTCTGCGTTGCGCACGATGTAGTCGACGTCCTTCTGGAACAGGGCGTGCGCCCGGATCGCGGCGTTGAGATGGTGCATCAGACCGATGTTCGTCACGTCGTAGAGACTGTCTCCCTCGGCGAGCATGCCCGATTCGCTCAACAGGTCCTCGACGTGCTGGTGTCCTTCCTCGGTGAGGTACGCCTGCTTGGCCTTCTCGTCCACGGAAAAGTCCCCGGGGCCATCTTCCTCAAGCTGGCGCTCCAGGCTGGGTATCAGCGTGTTGACCTTGGTATAGAGCTCGGAACTCTCGCTGGAAGGCCCTGAGATGATCAAGGGAGTTCGTGCCTCGTCGATCAGGATCGAATCCACCTCGTCGACGACTGCGAAGTTTAGGCCTCTCTGGACCCGGCCTTCGGCGTTGAACGCCATGTTGTCTCTCAGGTAGTCGAATCCGAATTCATTGTTGGTCCCATAGGTGATATCCGCGGCATAGGCCTCGCGGCGCGTCACCGGCCGCAGATTTCGGTACCCGCCCGCGGATTCCGCATGAGCGGCGTCAAAAAGATACGAGGAACTGTCGGGGCCACCGCCGGACGACGAGTTGATGACACCGATCGACAGACCCAGGAAATCATAGAGCCCGCCCATCCATACAGCGTCGCGCCGGGCCAGATAGTCGTTGACCGTAACGACGTGCGATCCCTTGGCCTCGAGGGCATTGAGATAGACAGCCAGTGTGGCGACCAGCGTCTTTCCTTCGCCCGTACGCATCTCGGCGATCTTGCCGTCGTTCAACACCATACCGCCGATCATCTGCACGTCGAAGTGGCGCATCCCCAGAACACGCCGCCCCGCCTCCCTCACGACGGCGAAGGCCTCGGGAAGGATGGTGTCCAGGGACACGCCCGAACGCAGTCGTTCGCGAAACTCCGCGGTGCGACCGTTCAGCGCTTCGTCCGACAGGGCCTGCGTTTCCTGCTCCAGCTCGTTGATGCGGGAGACCTGCTTTTGATAGCCCTTGACCAGTCGTTCGTTGCGACTGCCGAATATTTTGCTGAAAACGGTGCTTACCATCGATGTCTACGGTAAAGGAAAGAGGAAGGGGGGCAATAATAATAGCGTATTCGCCCCATGCCAGAGCGAATTTGTGCGGGTCGGGAAACTACGGAAAAGGTGCAGATCGCACGCACCGAGTGGCCGGATATGACCTACCGGACAAACCGGTCTCGAGCCTCGGGCACCGAAGACGGAGATCACGGATTCCGGAACAACGGGCACCGGGTTGTGAAATGGCACCCGGTGCCCGCATGGCGACATCAGGGCAGCCAGGGTCGGGCGATGCCCGGAATCGGGAATGACTCACCGCGAGGCTTGGACGAACCTCCCCGGGTTGACCCGTTTCCCGTCTTTCCACACCTCGAAATGCACGTGGGGTCCCGTCGACCGGCCGCTGCTGCCAATGGCGGCGATCACCTGCCCCTTGTGCACCGCTTCACCCACCGAAACGTAGAGCTTGTCGTTGTGTCCATAACGGGTCGCGTAGCGTCCGCCGTGGTCGATCTCTATCAGGTATCCGTAGTCGCCGCGTTTCTCCGCAATGGAGACCACGCCCCCGGCCACCGCGATGACGTCCGAACCCTGCTTGCCGGCGAAATCCAACCCCTTGTGAAACGTCTTCTTTCCGGTGAACGGGTCGTTGCGCCGGCCATAGCCCGATGACAACCAGCCGCTCCTGATCGGGCTGCCCGAAGGGAGAATCTCCCTGCTCAGTTCCCGTGAAAGCAGCAAATCGTCCAGGACCCGTAGCTGGTCCTGCCTGCCATCGAGCTGCTTCTGCATCGTTGACATTGCCACTGCGATGTCACCGGTGACCGAATCGCCCTGCTCGCCCATCTCGTCGGCCCCGCCTACCCCTGGAACCGAGCTGAAATCGAATTCGCCCTTGTCGAGGCTCGCCATCATGACGAGCCGCGTACCGAGGGCATCGATACGATTCACCTGCGCCTGGAGTCGGCCCATCTCCTGGCCAAGTACGTTCAACCGCGCCTGGGCCTCGTCGCGGGCGCTCTGAATACGCAGCTCCTGCAGCACGATATCCTCGCGCCACTGGCTGACGACGGACTGCTGACCCCGGTTGAAGCCCTCGTAGAAACCGTAGCCGCCAAGCACGAGCGCCGGGACGACGAGAAGCAGGCCGAGCGAAAGAAAGCGGCGCCAGCGGATGCGATGGGATTTTTCGATCTGCCCGGGCGAGATCACTAAGTTCATTCCATTCGTATCTTGTATATGGCTAACTATGGAACACAAACGTCACGAGACCGAGTCAATAGATATCATGCGTTGCGCCGGTGACTTCCTAGATCCCGACATCCGGCGACGCGCCGCGATACTCGGGGAACTCGACCACGCCATGTGGCGACTCTTGCCACCCCAGGCTCGAGAGCGGTGTCGTTGCGCCGGCATCCACCACGGGGTGCTCATTGTCATCGCCGAAACCGGCGTCATCGCAACCCTTGTTCGCTTTCACCAGCAGGTAATTCTGGATGGTCTCAGAAGCCACCTCGCTGACCGTTTCAAGACTGTACCATTAAAGGTTCAAGTCAGGGTCTCTCCGATGCCGGAAACATACAAGTCTCCGACAAGACGACCTGTTGCGCCCGGCAAGGGGGTGGCGGCCCTGGCGTCAGCAGCCAGGATCGTAAGCGACCGCGATCTGTCCCGGAGCCTGAAGCGTCTGGCAAAACGATCGGCCCGGGAAACCTAGATTAAACGATTAAACGTTAAATAAGTATAACAATATACTCTTATATGGATAGCTGGACCGAGATGGGGAATCCTTGGTGGCCCCGTCAGATTTCGGACACCCCAAGCGGACGCGCGTAGGAAATCGGCGCGCCCTCCGACTCGTCCTCGAAGGTAACCTCTTCCCAGGCATCCTCGGTCTCTAGCAGTTTTCGCAACAGGATATTGTTCAGTTCGTGTCCGGATTTGTGCCCCATGAAGGCACCGATCAGACTGTGTCCCAGCAGATACAGGTCACCGATGGCGTCGAGGATCTTGTGCTTGACGAACTCGTCCTCGTACCTGAGACCGTCTTCATTGAGAATACGATAGTCATCGACGACCACGGCATTGTCGAGGCTGCCGCCTAGCGCCAGGTTGTGGTCCCTCAACATCTCGATGTCCCGCATGAACCCGAAGGTTCGTGCGCGGGCGACCTCCTTCACGAAAGATGTGGTCGAGAAATCGATCTCGGCCTTCTGGCTTCGGGACGCGAAGACGGGGTGGTCGAAATCGATGGTAAAGCCGACCTTGAAGCCCTCGAAGGGCTCGAAACGCGCCCACTTGTCACCGTCTTCGGCCATGACGGTCTTCTTGATCCGGATGAAGTGCTTGGGCGCGTTCTGCTCCGCAATCCCCGCCGACTGGATCAGGAATACGAAGGGGCCAGCGCTTCCATCCATGATCGGGACCTCAGAGGCACTCAGGTCGATGTAGGCGTTGTCGATGCCGAGACCCGCGATCGCCGAGAGCAGGTGTTCGACCGTGGATATGCTAACGTCCCCCTTGGCCAGGGTTGTCGACAGTCTCGTGTCACCGACGTTTTCCGGATGCGCCTTGATTTCGACCGGGGTTTCGAGGTCTACGCGTCGAAAGACGATTCCAGCATTGATTGGGGCCGGCCGCAGCGTCAGATAGATCTTCTCGCCCGTATGCAGCCCCACTCCCGTCGCGCGGATTGCGTTCTGTAGCGTGCGTTGCCTAATCAATTTTAACGATCTCCAATACAGGTACGAATTGTCTGATTCAATAATCCGGTCCGCGCCGGAACCCGTCCATCGAGGGCAATCCACACTAGACATGGGGACGCACACACTCGGCGTCCATTGTCGCCCGTGGGTCGACAATCTACTACCAGAGCCGCCGTATTGTATAGCCCGACACCACTCCCAGACACTCAATTATGTCATAAAAAAACACAGGGTGTTGCATTTACCCATCACTGTAGCCCTGCCGCACCTCCTCCCTGGCCGATTTCGGCCTGTCCAGTACCCCGATTCTGCTGACTGGTACGAAAACGTTCAAAGGGATCGCGCACCATCGCCGCCGCCGGCAAACCCGGCGGCGCTGTACCTCCCGCTTGCCTCGAACCATGCCTACTCGGAAGCCCCGCGCGTGCGCGGGGTTCCTCGGGACAGGCGCTTGCCGGCTCGCTTAGCCCCGTCCCTCAATCCGCCTGCTTGCGCAAGAACGCGGGGATGTCGAGGTAGTCCATGTCATAGTCGCCTCTGCCCGCCTCGGAACGAGCCGCAGCCCGCGCGACCCCGGCCTGGCGAACCGACGCGCCCTGCTCGACGTGCCGGATCTCCGTCAAGGCTTCTTCCTCGGGTTCGACCAACCGAACCGACGGCCGCTCCTGATATTGGGTTTCGACCGATACGCGGGGTCCATGCACGTGCGCAACCGAAGCGGACCGGACGGTGTTCGAGGGGCGTTCGCCGCCAAGGCCGGTGGCGACCAGCGTCACGCGGAGATCCTCGGCCATCTCCGGGTCGATGACGGTTCCCACGACGACGGTCGCGTCGTCCGAGGCCAGGGACTTGATGGCGTTGCCGACATCGTCGAACTCGCCGATCGACAGATCCCGGCCCGCCGTCACGTTGACCAGGATGCCCCGGGCACCGGAGATGTTGACGTCCTCGAGCAGCGGACTGGCGATGGCGGCCTCCGCCGCCTCGCGCGCCCGTTCCTTGCCCCGCGCCGTTCCCGTACCCATCATCGCCATTCCCATCTCCGACATGACGGTGCGAACGTCCGCGAAATCGACGTTGATCAACCCGGGGCGGGTGATCAGCTCCGCGATACCCTGGACCGCGCCAAGCAGCACGTCGTTGGCGGCGCCGAACGCGTCCAGCAGGTTCATCTCCTTGCCGAGCACCGCCAGCAGTTTCTCGTTGGGGATGGTGATCAGCGAATCCACGTGCTTGGTCAGCTCGTCGATCCCGCTCATTGCCACCTGAGTGCGCTTGTTGCCCTCGAACGGAAACGGCTTGGTGACCACTGCGACGGTCAGGATGCCCATTTCCTTAGCCACCTCGGCAACGATGGGCGCCGCGCCGGTCCCCGTCCCACCTCCGAGTCCGGCGGTGATAAACAGCATGTCGGCTCCGCCGATGACCTCATGGATGCGGTCGCGGTCTTCCAGGGCCGCCTCGCGCCCGACCATGGGGTTCGCTCCGGCTCCCAGGCCCTTGGTGATGTTGGTGCCCAATTGCAGGACCGTCTTCGAGTTGGTGCTCTTCAACGCCTGCGAATCGGTGTTGGCACAGATGAAATCCACCCCGTCGATGCTAGTGGACACCATGTGCTGAACGGCATTGCCACCGCCGCCACCGACACCGATTACCTTGATAACCGCACTCTGATTGAATGTATCGACCAGTTCAAACATTTCCCGTCTCCTCAGTCTTTGTTTGCTCTATATGACTACGCTATGACTACGCTTCAGAAATTTCCCTGGAACCAGCTCCTCATCCGTTTCCATATCGCCTGCACTCCCTTGTCGGAAAGTTTTTCCGTCATCTCCAGCTGACGGCTCAATTGCCCGTACAACAACAAACCCACACCCGTCGCATGGATCGGGTTCCGCACAACATCCACCAGCCCCGTCACATACTGGGGCATGCCCAGACGGACCGGCTTGTGAAACACCTCCTCGGCCAGCTCGACCACACCCTCCATCTTCGAGCTGCCACCGGTCAGCACCATCCCGGCCGCGCAGAGTTCCTCGAACCCGCTGCGACGCAGTTCCGCCTGGACCAGGCTCAGGAACTCCTCGTACCGCGGCTCCACCACCTCTGCCAGGGTCTGCCGGGACAGCCGCCTCGGCGGCCGCTCGCCAACGCTGGGCACCTCGATCGTCTCGTCCCGATTGGCCAGTTGCCGCAGCGCGCAGGCGTACTTGATCTTGATGTCCTCGGCGTGCTGCGTCGGTGTCCGCAGGGCCACCGCGATATCGTTGGTGACCTGATCGCCGGCAATGGGGATGACGGCGGTGTGCCGGATCGCGCCCTCGGTGAATACCGCGATGTCCGTGGTGCCACCGCCGATGTCCACCAGACAGACCCCGAGTTCCCGCTCGTCGTCGGTGAGCACGGCATGACTCGAAGCCAGTTGCTCGAGGATGATGTCGTCTACCTCCAGCCCGCAGCGACGGACACACTTGACGATGTTCTGCGCGGCGCTCACCGCGCCGGTCACCATGTGCACCTTGACCTCCAGGCGCACCCCGGACATCCCCACCGGCTCGCGGATCCCCTCCTGGCGGTCGATGATGTATTCCTGAGGGAGGGTATGGATGACCCGCTGGTCGGCGGGAATCGCCACCGCCCGGGCCGCATCCTTGACCCGCTCGACATCGCTCAACGTGACCTCCTGATCACCGATCGCAACGACACCGTGTGAATTCAGGCTGCGTATGTGGCTGCCGGCGATGCCCGCGAACACGGAATGGATCTGGCACCCGGCCATCAACTCGGCCTCTTCCACGGCCCGCTGGATCGACTGCACCGTGGACTCGATATTGACCACCACACCCTTCTTGAGGCCGCGCGAGGGGTGTGAGCCGATTCCGACGACCTCAATCCCCCCATCCTCGTTGCCCTCGCCAACGATGGCAACGACCTTCGACGTGCCAATATCGAGTCCGACGATCATTCCTCTCTCACCCTTCCTGGTCATCAGCTGTTTTTTTCTCCCGCGTTTCCTTGTTCCAGCGCCGAGTCTTCCTTCCAGAGCACGGAGAAGCCGTTCGTGTAGCGCAGATCCACGGCACTGACCTGCGCGGCCCGCTCCCCCACCGCGGCCGGCCAGGCGCGCACGAACCGGGCGATGGCCTCGTCCGTCTCGCCTCTACCGAGGGACACCCGGATCCCGTCCTGCAGCCACAGGTGCCAGGCTCGCCGTTCGTCCACGATCAGTTCTCTCGGTGTCAGGCCCGCCACACCCAGCAGGGCGCGCACCTCGGAAAGTCGTTGCACGAGTTCCCCCCCCGCTCCCTCAGGGCCGTAGACCACGGGCAGCTCCTGGAATTGCGCCGCATTGTCCGGATAGAACGGAACGCCGGTCGCGGTCACCAGGCCCTCGTCCCCCCATCGGGCCACGGGCTGCCTTTCAACGATGTCGATCCGCAGACGATCGGGCCATTGCCGACGCACCGAGGCGCTCGCGATCCAGGGCGCCGCCTCCAGGGATCGCTCGATGCCGCCGAGATCGACGGAAAGGAAACCCCCGTTCAGCGAGTCGCGTACCACGCCGCGCAACTCCTTCTCATCGACGTATCGATACCTACCCTCGATCGTCACCGCTCGTACCGGCAGGGTTGCCGGGTCCTGCGCTACGATCCAAGCCCATGCGACCAGTGCGGCGATCAGTCCCGAGATCAGCGCATCACGCAGGACACAGACCCAGCCCCGCAGGCCGGACCCGGCTTCGCAGCAATTGACCGTGGCCCCCCGCTGCCTGTTAGGCCGGCGATTCATCGCCCCGTCCCCGCGGTGTCCAGGATCCGCAGAGCAAGCTGGTTGAAGCGCATGCCATGCGCGGCGGCGGCCATCGGCACCAGGCTGTGGTCGGTCATACCGGGAACGGTGTTGACCTCGATCAGCCAGGGATCGCCCCGACCGTCGATCAGCAGATCCACCCGCCCCCAACCGGTCGCTCCCGTCACCCGGAACGCCGTCAGGGCCAGTTGCCGAACCTCGCTCTCGCGCTCGGCGTCCAGCCCGCAGGGGATGACGTAACGCGTATCGTTCGCCCGGTACTTGGCCTCGTAGTCGTAGAACTCACGCGGGGTCTCCAGGCGGATCATCGGCAACGCTTCACCGTCCAGAATGGCAACGGTGTACTCGCTGCCCATGACCCAGGCCTCGGCCACCACCGGACAGCCGAAGCCCGCGGCCTCGGCATGTGCGGCTTCCAGCTGATTCGGGTGGTCCACCTTCCGCATCCCGAGGCTGGATCCTTCCAGCGAGGGCTTCACGATCAGCGGAAAGCCCACCCGCTGCACCAGGAACTGCGGTTCGGTATCGGCCCCGAACTCCACGAACGCCGGTGTGGGCAGGCCGGTACCGTTCCAGATCCGCTTGGTCGTGACCTTGTTCATGCAGACCGCGGAACCGGTCACGCCGCTGCCGGTATAGGGCAGATCGAGGATCTCCAGCATCCCCTGAATGCAGCCGTCCTCGCCTGTGCGCCCGTGGAGGGCGATAAACACCCGGTCGAACCCGCCTGTGGCAAGCACCTGGCAGGCATCGCGCCCCAGGTCGATCCCGTGGGCATTCACGTCCTCGGCCTGCAGCGCCGCGAGCACCGCTCGACCGCTCAGCAGGGAGATCTCGCGTTCGGCCGACCACCCGCCCATCAGCACGGCTACCCGCCCGTAGTCCTTCGCGCCACTCATGACGCCGGTTCCCCCAGAATGCGGACCTCGGTCACCAGGTCCACCCCGTGCCGCGCCGCCACCTCAGACTGCACGTACCGAATGAGCGATTCGATCTCCGCGGCGCGCGCCTTACCCAGGTTGACGATGAAATTGGCGTGCTTCTCCGACACACAGGCCCCGCCGATCCGAAAGCCCTTGAGTCCCGCTGTCTCTATGAGACGCGCGGCATGGTCGCCCGGCGGATTGCGGAATACCGAACCGCAACTCGGCAGTCCAGTGGGCTGCGTGGCCCCCCGACGCGCCAGCAACTCCCTGATGCGATCCCTGCCCGCCTCGGTCGCGCCCGGTTCCAGCGCGAGACGCGCCGCCACGAACCATTCGCCCTGGGGCCCCTCGACGCTCCGATAGCGGATCCGGTACGCAACCGCCTCGCGTTCTCTCACCGCGCCCGAACCGTCGATCGTGGTGACGGCCTCGACACGATCCCAGGACTCGCCGCCAAAGGCGCCCGCGTTCATCGCCAGCGCCCCGCCCATGGTGCCGGGGATCCCGGCCAGAAACTCGACACCCGCCAGCCCCCCGCGGGCCGCGACCCGCGCCACCTTGGCGCAAGGCACCCCGGCCTCGGCGACAACCCGCCCGTCGTCCGTGAGCGCCAGACCGTCGAGCGCACCGTGCAGGGCGATCACGGTGCCGCGGATCCCACCGTCGCGGATCAGCACGTTGGTACCCAGTCCCAGCCAGGTCAGTGGCGCGACGGCCAGGCCTTCGGCCAGAAACCCTCGGAGATCGTCGAGGTCCGCCGGTCGGAACAGACACTCGGCATCCCCGCCCACGCGCCAACTGTTGAGCGTGCGCAGCGGTTGCGAGTAGCCGAGCTCACCGCGAAGAGCCGGCT
The DNA here is from genome assembly GCA_022340215.1 of Gammaproteobacteria bacterium. Lineage (NCBI taxonomy): Bacteria > Pseudomonadati > Pseudomonadota > Gammaproteobacteria > Gammaproteobacteria bacterium. Next base: position 29,946 of record JAJDOJ010000046.1, on the reverse strand, counting down.
TGCGTTCCTGCGCCATCATCGCCTCCCCCCTCCCGCGGCCAGTCGCCCGGGCAGTGCGGCGGCGGCGGCGCCGATGCTGCCCGCACCCAGGGTCAGCAGCAGATCACCGGCCTCGACCAGATCGCCCAGGACCTCCGGCAAGCCTTCGACGGTCTCGACGAAGACCGGCACCAGCTTGCCGCGCGCGCGCAGCGCCCTGCACAGCGCACGGCCGTCGGCATCCGGGATCACGTCCTCGGTCGCCGCGTAAACGTCCAGCAACACGAGGGCGTCGGCCTGGTTCAACACACTGGCGAAGTCATCGAAGAGGTCCCGGGTGCGCGTGTAACGATGCGGCTGGAAGACGACGAGCAGTCGCCGCTCGGGCCAGGCCGAGCGCACCGCTTCCAGGGTCGCCAGGATCTCCGTGGGATGGTGTGCATAGTCGTCGATCAGCCGGACCTTGCCACCCGCGACCGGGATATCTCCATAGTCCTGGAATCGCCTTCGAATGCCCTGGAATCCGTCCAGCGCCCGCTTGATCGCTGCCTCGCCCACGCCGAGTTCATGCGCCACGGTAATCGCGGCCAGCGCATTGAGGACGTTGTGCCTGCCCGGCATGTTGAGCCGCACCTCGAAACCCGACCCGCCCGGCAGATGCACGACGAAGCGTGAACCGGAGCCCTCGAAACGCAGCTCGCTGGCGCGCACGTCCGCGGATTCGTCCAGGCCGTAGCCGCGCGCGGGACGCGCAACCTGTCCCATGAGGTCGCGCACGGTTTCGTCCTCGACGCAGAGCACCGCGAGCCCGTAGAAGGGCAGGTGGTGCAGGAATTCCGCGAACGTCGAGACCAGCTTCCGGAAGTCTCCCCCGTAGCTTCCGAGATGGTCGGCGTCGATATTGGTCACCACCGCGATGACGGGCTGCAGGTACAAGAAGGAGGCATCGCTCTCGTCCGCTTCCGCCACGAGGTACTTGCCGGCGCCGAGCTTGGCGTGGCTCGCCGAGCTGTTGACCCGCCCCCCCACGACCCAGGTCGGGTCCAGGCCCCCTTCTGCAAGCACCGCCGCAACCAGACTGGTCGTCGTGGTCTTGCCGTGCGTGCCGGCCACCGCGATGCCGAACCGGAATCGCATCAGCTCGGCCAGCATCTCGGCCCGCGGCACGACCGGGATGCGCCGCGATCGGGCCTCGGCCACCTCCGGGTTGTCGTCGCCGATCGCGCTCGACACGACGACGACGTCCGCGTCCGCCACATTCGCCGCCGCGTGCTCCCGCGCGATGCGAACCCCGAGCCCCGTGAGACGCTGCGTGACGCCGTTCTCGGCGATATCCGATCCCGAGACCTCGTAGCCTAGATTCGCCAGCACCTCGGCGATGCCGCCCATGCCCGCGCCGCCCACACCGACGAAGTGCACGCGACGGATACGACGCATGGTCATCTCGGCCTTCATATCGTCTCCGCCCCAGCGCCCCGGTCGCGCAGACATGCGTTGGCCACCAGATCGGCCGCCTCCGGCCTCGCCAGTTCGCGGGCCGCACAGGCCATGTCGCACAAGCGCCCCCGGTCGCCGCAGAGTTTCCGCAAGATCGAGGCGAGACGCCCCTCGTCGAGATCCCGCTGCTGCACGACGATCCCGGCCCCGGCGGCCTCCAGGTACGCGGCATTGGCGCTCTGGTGATCGTCCACCGCACTGGGATAGGGGACGAGGATCGAACCCACGCCCGCCGCGGCCAGTTCGGCGATCGTCAGGGCGCCCGCCCGGCACAACACCAGATCGGCCCAGCGGTAGGCCTCGGCCATGTCCTCGATGTAAGGCCGCACGCCCGCCCGCACGCCGCACCGTTCATAGGTCCGGACGGCCTGGTCGATATTCCGGCGCCCCGCTTGATGGATGACCTCGGGCAGCGACGCCGGATCGAGCAGCTCGAGCGCCCGCGGCGTCACCTCGTTCAATGCCCGCGCGCCCAGACTGCCGCCCAGCACGAGGAGCCGCGTTTGTCCGGTCCTTTCGCCGATCCTCCCGGCCGGGTGGGCGATCGCGGCAATGTCGTCGCGCACCGGATTTCCCACGTGAGTGGCCTTCGCCTTCCCGAAGGCGCCCGGAAAACCTTCGAACACGCGATCGCACAGCGGCCGTAACAGGCGGTTCGTCAGACCGGCGACGGCGTTCTGTTCGTGGATCACCAGGTAGCGCTGCAGTAGGAACGCGACCACCCCACCGGGACCGGCGACGAAGCCGCCCATTCCCAGGACTGCACGCGGCCGGCGCCGGAGCATGATGCCGAAAGCCTGCATGATGGCGACATTCAGCCGGAACGGTGCGGCGAACCAGGTCCAGACACCCTTGCCGCGCAGACCGCCGATCGACAACCAGTCGATGGGAATACCGGCCCGCGGGACCACCTCCGCCTCCAGGCCCTGATGGGTCCCCATCCAGACGACCGGCACTTCCATCGCGAGCAGCTTGCGGGCCACCGCCAGCGCCGGGTACACGTGGCCCCCGGTCCCGCCCGCCAGGATCATCACCGGTCGCCCGTTCACGATGGCCTGCCCTGTGTCCCGACGGGATAACACTCGCACACCTCTCTCGAGGCACGCATCACCAGCCCCACCGCAGCACAGGTAACCAGCATGCTGCTGCCACCGGCGCTCATCAACGGCAGCGTCAGTCCCTTGGTGGGAAGCACCCCCATGTTGACCCCGATGTTGATAAAGGCCTGCAAGCCGAACCAGATGCCCACACCCCATGCAATCCAGCTGGCGAACGGCAGTTCCGCAATCTCGGCCCGGCGGGCGATGACGAAACACCGCCAGATAAAAAGAGAGAACAGACCGATAACGACAATGCCGCCGATCAGTCCGAGTTCCTCGGCCAGTACCGCGAACAGGAAATCGGTGTGGGCCTCCGGCAGGTAGTGCAGCTTCTGGATACTGCCGCCGAGCCCCAGACCCGACCAGCCACCGCTGCCGATCGCGATCAGCGACTGGGTCAACTGGAAACCGCTGTTGTAGGGATCCGACCAGGGGTCGAGAAACGAGGTCATGCGGCTCAGCCGGTACGGCGAGGCGATGGCCAGCACGGTCATCGAACCTGCCGCGATCAGAAACAGGGCACTGAACTGCCACAGCCGCGCCCCGGCGATGAACAGCATACCGAGCACCACACTCATCAGCACCACCACCGCGCCGAAATCCGGCTCCAGGATCAGCAGGACGGCCGCCACCAGCGTGAGGAGGATCGGTTTGATAAAGCCGGAGAACCGTTCCCGGACCTGTTCCCGCCGCCTCACCAGGTAGCCCGCGGTGTAAAGGACGAACACCAGTTTGGCGAGTTCGGATACCTGCAGGTTGAGCACCCCCAGGGGAAGCCAGCGCCGGCTTCCGTTGACCTCGTGCCCGATACCGGGAATCAGCACCAGCGCCAGCAGTGCCATCACGAGAATCAGCAGGGGCACGGCAAGCGCCGCGCTCACCCGCAGCGGGATTCGCCACGCAAGCGCCACGATTGCCGCACCGGCCAGGACGAAGACCAGCTGCCGGCGGAAGTAAAACAGCGGATCCTCGGCGATACCGATCGACGCGGACGTCACCATGACCAGACCGGCACTCGCCAGCGCCACGGCGGACAGGAGCAGCCACGGATCCATTCGACGGTCAAGACCGGGGACCCCGCCGCGACCGGTACCGGGTACGGCCTGCGCGACGCCGCTCACACGCTCAGCTCCCGGACCGCAGCCACAAACGCGTCACCGCGCGCGGCGTAATCCTCGAACATGTCGAAACTCGCGCAGGCGGGCGACAGCAGGACATTGTCGCCGGCTTGGGCCATCCGCGCGGCGCGGCGCACCGCGTCGCGCATGTCGCACGCCATCTCGATGGGCGCCGCATCCTGTAGCGCCGCGGCCAGTACCGGGGCGTCACGACCGAACAGGATCACGCCTCGCACCTTCTCCCTGACCGCCGACGCCAGCGGCGAGAAGTCCGCGCCCTTTCCGATCCCGCCAGCGATCAGGATGGTCGTCCCGGGCAGGCCCCCGATCGCCGCCAGCGTGGCGCCGACATTGGTACCCTTCGAATCGTTATACCAGCTCACCCCCGCCGAATCCGCCACCCACTGCGTACGGTGCGGCAGGCCCCCGAAACTGCGGGCGGCGTCGAGCGCCGCACGGGTATCGAGCCCCAGCGCCTCGGCCATTGCCAGCGCGGCCAGCACGTTGGCCACGTTGTGGGATCCCCGCAGTCGCAGCTCATCGATCCGTAGCAACCTCTGCGCACCGTGCGCGAGCCACTGACCATTACCCGTGGTCAGGACACCGTACTCCCCCTCGCCCGGCGCACCGAGCCCGAATCCGATGCAATTCGCACCGGTCGCCATGGCGCCGACGACAGGATCGTCCCGGTTCACGATGCGCGCATCCGCCCCCTCGTAGATTCGCGCCTTGACGCGCGCGTAGCCATCCAGATCGGAATAGCGGTCCATGTGATCCGCACTCACGTTGAGCACGGCGGCCACCCTTGGACGCAGACCGCGGGTCGATTCCAGCTGGAAACTCGACAGCTCCAGGACATAGAGATCGGGGGCTCCCCCAAGCAGAAGGTCGAGCGCCGGTGTCCCGAGGTTACCGCCCGCCCTGACCTCCGATCCGGAAGCCGCCGCCATGTCGGCCAGCAGGGTCGTCACGCTGCTCTTTCCGTTGGAGCCGGTGATCGCGGCGATTGGGGCGAGCGCCTCGCGCGCGAACAGCTCGATATCGCCGATGACCTCCGCACCCCGGGAACGGGCAGCGGCGATGACCGGGTCGTCCAGCGGGATGCCGGGACTCACCACGAGTGTGGACGCCGCCGCCAGGCACCCCGCGCCCAGTGGACCCAGCGCAACCGGGATCTCCGGGGCCAGCGCACGCAGTCGCTCCAGCCCCGGCGGCGCGCTCCGGGTGTCCGCCACCTCGAAGCGGCGCCCCCTGGCATACAGGTACTTCGCCACCGACAAGCCGGTTTCGCCAAGCCCCACGACGAGATAGGGCGCATCGGGTGTTGATTGCATCAACATGTTCCGCGTCTCCTCACCGGACCTTCAGGGTCGCCAGTCCGATCAGGACCAGGATCACGGTGATGATCCAGAACCGGACGATGACGCGCGGCTCCGGCCAGCCGTGAAGCTCGAAGTGATGATGCAGGGGGGCCATGCGGAAGATCCGCCTGCCGGTCAGCTTGAAGGAGGCCACCTGCAGGATCACCGACACCGTTTCCATCACGAATACGCCACCCATGATCACCAGCACCAATTCCTGGCGCACGATGACCGCGACCAGCCCGAGTGCGGCACCGATAGCCAGGGCACCGACGTCCCCCATGAACACCTGCGCCGGATAGGCGTTGAACCAAAGGAAGCCGAGTCCCGCGCCGACCAGCGCGCCGCAGAAGATGACTAGCTCTCCCGCGCCGGGAATCGACGGGATCTGCAGATAGGCGGCAAAGTTCGAATGTCCGCTCGCATAGGCGAACACGCCCAGCGCGCCGGCCACCAGCACCGTCGGTAAGATTGCGAGTCCGTCCAGGCCGTCGGTCAGGTTGACGGCGTTGCTCGAACCGACGACCACGAACCAGGCCAGCGGGACGTAGAACCAGTCGAGATCGATTTCAACCTGCTTGAAAAAGGGCACGATCAGCTCGGTCTCGACCGCCAGCGAGGCGGTCGCGTACAGGCTCACGACCCCGACCAGGGCCACCACGGATTGCCAGAAAAACTTCGAGCGTGCGGACAGTCCCCGGCTGTTCCCGTAGCGCAGCTTGAGATAGTCGTCGACGCCTCCGATCAGGCCGAACAGCAGCGTGACCAGCAGGGTAATCCACAGGTAGCGACTGCCCAGATCCCCCCAGAGCAGTGTGCTCACCGCCACGGCGACGAGGATCAACGCCCCGCCCATGGTCGGTGTCCCGGCCTTCGTCAGGTGGCTGCTCGGTCCGTCTTCGCGGATCTGCTGACCGATATTGAGGTTGGTCAGACGCCGGATCATCGTCGGGCCAACGAGCAACGAGATGATCAGCGCGGTCAGCACGCCCAGGATGCCGCGCAGTGTGATGTACTGAAAGACGTTGAACACGCTGTGGTACTGCTGCAGGGACTCGGACAGGCTAAGCAGCATCTTCTGCCCCCTGGTCGGATTCGTCCCCGACCACGGCCTGGGTCAGCACCGCCACTACGTTCTCCAGGTGCATGGCGCGTGACCCCTTGACCAGCACGCGAACCCCGGACCGCAGCTCCGCGGCGGCAGCCGCGGCGAGCGCCCCCGCATCGTCGAAATGGCGGGCGCCGGCACCGAAAGCGGTAACCGCGCCCAGGCTCAACGGACCCACGCCGTATAGCCGCGTCACGCCGCAACGGCGCGCGAGTTCCCCGGCCTGACGGTGGAGTCCGTTCGCCTCGCTCCCCAGTTCCCCCATGTCGCCCAGGACCAGCCAGGTCTCCCCGCCAAGGTCAGACACGACCGCCAGGGCGGCGGCAAGCGATGCCGGGTTGGCGTTGTAGGTATCGTCGATGATCTCCGCACCCGCGACCCCCGCACGGGTGTTCAACCGCCCCGAGACCGGTCTCACCCGCTCGAGTCCCCGCGCAATCTGCTCTGTGCTAGCCCCCGCGGCGAGTGAAAGTGCCGCGGCGGCCAGCGCGTTCATGGCGTTGTGACGGCCGTTCAGCGGCACCCGGATCTCGACACCGCCGAGCGGTGTGCGGACCGACAGCGGTGTGCCTGGCTTCCACGACCCTGCAACGTCAGCCGCGGTGTCTAGGCCGAAGGTGATGCACTTGCGCCCCGGGTTCAATCCCGTCCAATAGTCGCAGAAGCGGTCGTCGGCGTTGATGACGGCGATACCGCCGATCCGCAGGCCCGAGAAGATCTCGCCCTTGGCCCGTGCGACCCCCTCGAGATCGCCGAAACCCTCGAGGTGGGCCGGTCCCGCATTGTTCACCAGTGCGGCGTCGGGTGCGGCGAGCGCACCGAGGGCCTGAATCTCTCCGGGATGGTTGGCACCCAGCTCGACCACGGCGAACCGGTGCGCCGGCCTGAGCGATAGCAGGGTGAGCGGTACGCCGATATGGTTGTTGAGGTTTCCCCGCGTCGCGAGGACCCCACCGGCCTGGCGCAGTATCGAGGCGGTCATCTCCTTGACCGTCGTCTTGCCGTTACTGCCCGTCAGGGCAACGACACGCGTATCCAGGCGGTTGCGCCAGGCGGCGGCCATGCGGATAAGCGCCGCAAGCGTGTCGTCGACGACGATCTGGGGGGTCTTCCCCGAGAGGCGCCGATCGACCAACACCCCGGCCGCGTTCGAGGCGGCGCCCGCCTCGATCAGGGCGTGCGCGTCGAAATTCGGGCCGCGCAGCGCGGCGAACAACTGCCCCGGCACAAGCCTGCGGGTATCGGTCGAGACCGACCCCACCGGGACGTCGTCACCGATCAGACGTCCACCGGCCATCTCCGCCAGTTCGCCGAGTCGCAGCCAGCTCACGGCGCCGCCACCCCGAGGTGGCGCGTAACGATCTCCCGGTCGCTGAAGTCCACCGGCCCCGAGGCACCGGTTTGGGTGGTCTCGTGCCCCTTCCCGGCGACCAGAACGGCATCGCCCGGGCGCGACGCGTCGACCGCGGCGCGAATCGCCGCGCCCCTGTCATGCTCGACCCGCACCCGGTCCGGGCGAGTCATTCCCAAAAGGATCTCGCTGGCGATACCGGCCGGGGCTTCGGATCTCGGATTGTCGTCCGTGACGATGACGACATCGGCTCCCCGCTCGGCCGCAGCCCCCATCATTGGCCGCTTGCCGCGATCCCGGTCACCCCCGCAGCCGAACACGCAGGTTAACCTCCCCGTTACGTGCTCGCGCAAGGCGGCCAGTGCGTTTCGCAGCGCCGCGTCCGTATGCGCGAAGTCCACGACGACCAGCGGCCGGTCCGCGCCGCCGAAGGGCTCCATTCGCCCCGGGACAGTCCGGGTGCGCGCAAGCCGGGACAGGGCAGCGCTTAGCGGTACATCGAATCGAAGCAACACGACCAGCGCGCACAGGAGATTGTATGCGTTGAACCGGCCGAGCAGCCGGCTGTCGATGCGGCCCGTACCAAGTGGCGTCGTCACTTCCACACGCAGGCCCTCGGGACGGGGCTCGACCCGGGTCGCCTCGACGATCTCCAGCCCGGGCAGGCGCGCGCCTGCCAGCGTCACCCCGGTGCGACGCACTCCGTGCCGCAGCCCGCCTGCCAGGGCACGCCCGAAATCGTCGTCGAGGTTCAGTACCGCATCGCGAAGCCCCGGGGTCGAGAACAGCTTCTCCTTGGCCGCCCCGTACGCATCCAGGTCGCCATGGTAGTCGAGATGATCGCGACTCAGGTTGGTCAGAACCGCCAGGTCGAAAGCGACCCCCGCGACCCGTTCCTGGTCCAGCGCGTGCGAGGACACCTCCATCGCGACGCTGGATGCCCCACGGCTGCGGAACTCACGCAGAACACGCTGCAGGGTCACGGCATCTGGCGTGGTGTGCGAACCGGGTTCGAGTTCGCCGTAGAACCCGTATCCCAGAGTGCCGACCACCGCACAGCGATCATGCCCGGCATGCAGCGCCTGAGCGACGAACTGGCTCACCGAGGTCTTGCCGTCGGTCCCGGTGACGCCCACGACGTTCATCTCCCCGGAGGGATGGGAATAGTACCGGTCGGCGATTTCACCTACCCTGTGCCTCAACCCGGGAACCGGCACCAGCGGTATTCGCGCCAGGATGGCCGGCGGGACGATATCCGGCGCCGGTTCCCAGGCCACCGCCGAAGCACCGCGCGAGATCGCCTCGTCCAGGTGGAGCAGACCGTGGCTCCGCCTCCCGGCACAGGCAAGAAACAGATCGCCCTGCCGCAGCAGGCGGCTGTCCATCGCCAGCCCCGCGATCGGTATGTCACCCGCCGGCGCCACCTCCGCCACACCGTGCAGCAGCGCGGACAGACCCCAGACGGGCTCCGATCGTGCGGCCGGCATCATGCCCGGCCCCCCGGTTCGTCTCCGCTCGCCTGGACGGGCGCTGGGCGGTCGGGGTTGATATTCATCAGTCTAAGTGCGCCGGACATCACGCGGGAAAACACCGGCGCGGCAATCTGGCCACCGTAGTGCCCGCCGCGCTCCGGTTCGTCGATGACGACCACGATGACGAGCCGGGGGTCGCTGGCGGGCGCCATGCCCGCGAAGGCGGAGACGTACCGGTGCTTGGCGTAGCCGCCGGCCGCGGGTTTGTGGATCGTGCCGGTCTTGCCGGCGACACGGTAACCCTCCACCGACGCTTTCACCGCGGTACCGCTAGGGCTGACCACACCCTCCAGCATGCCGCGTATTGTCCTGGCTGTCTCGGCGGGGAGCACGCGCTCTCCGAGTTCGGGCTCGTCACGGGGGAGAAACGAGACCGAGACCAGCCGGCCATCATTGGCCAGGACACCATAGGCCCGCGCCAGTTGCAGCGGCGTCACCGACAGACCGTAACCGAACGAGAGCGTCGCGCGTTCGACGTCCCGCCACTGCGATGGATTGCCGAGCACGCCGGCCGCCTCGCCGACGAACCCGGACCCGGTCGAGGCACCGAATCCCACCCGGCTGAACATACTCCACAGCCGCTCAGGCGCCACCGACATACCGATCTTGCAAGCCCCCACGTTGCTGGAATGCATCAGGACCCCGGCCGGCGTCAAGGAACCGTAGTTGTGCGTATCCTGGATCGTATAGCCGCTTACCATGTGCCATCCTGGCGCGGTGTCGATGACGGAATCGACCCTGAGCTTGCCAGATTCCAGGGCCGCCGCCACGGTGAACGGCTTGATGGTTGACCCCGGCTCGAAGACATCGGTCACGGCCCGGTTGCGGGTGTACCCCGGGTCACGCTCATCCCGGTTGTTGGGATTGATCGAGGGCTGGTTCACCATCGCCAGCACCTCCCCCGTTTCGGGATCCAGCACGACGACACTGCCCGAACGCGCCCCGTGGCGCTGCACGGCCGCCTTCAGTTCCCGATAGGCGAGGTACTGTATACGGCGGTCGAGGCTCAACGCCAAGTCACGGCCCGGCTTCGGCGGGCGGATCTGCTCGACATCCTCGATGGTCCGGCCCAGGCGGTCGCGAATCACGCGCTTGGCCCCCGGCTGCCCCTGCAGCCAGTCATCGAAGACCAGCTCGATCCCCTCCAGACCGCGATCGTCGATGTCGGTAAACCCGAGTACGTGTGCCGTCACCTCGGAGGCCGGGTAGTAGCGGCGATACTCGCGCTGGATATGGATGCCGGGCACGCCGAGCGACTCGACCCGCGAGGCCAGGTCCGGGTTGACGTGCCGCCTGAGATAGACAAATTCCCTGTCCTCGCGACCCGCCAATCTCCCCCGGACCTCTCCCTTGCCAAGTCCCAGCAGCGTCTCCACCCCCACGATCCCCTGGGGGTCGGACAATAGCTCGACCGGGTTCGCCCAGACCGAGTCCACGGGGGTGCTGACGGCAAGCGGATCGCCATGTCTGTCCGTGATCATTCCCCGGTGCGCCGGGATGCCCGCCACCCGCAGGTGCCGCGCCTCGCCCTCGCCGCGAAGAAAGTCCTCCTCGAAATACTGCAACTGCACGGCGCGCGCTGCGAGCCCTACCATCCCGGCGAGCAGAACGGACAGCACCAGCATCCTGCGCCACGTTACCGACACCCTGTCGTTGCGATGGTTCACTTGCTCACGATCACCGTCGTTTCCGGCCCCGGGCTGCGCATCCTCAGCTGTCTGAGGGCCTTGGCCTCTATCCTGCCGTGCGTGGCCAGGCTGCTTTCCTCCAGGCGGAGCCTGCCCCACTCGATCGCCAGCTCGTCGGCCATCGACTGCTGCTGCTGGAGCTGGGCGAAGAGCTTCCTGCTCTCGTGCTTGCAGTACACCACCGACACGGCGCTGGCGATGACCAGGCCGAGGAGCACACTGGGGATCAGCAGCGCCTGCCTCATGCCAGCACCTCCGCGACGCGCATCAGCGCGCTGCGGGCCCTCGGATTGGCGTGACATTCCACCTCCGAGGGCCGGATGAGTTTGCCGACCGCGCGCAGCTTCGGCCGGGCGCCCGGCGCTTTCACCGGCAGGCGACGCGGCGCCTGCGGCACCCGGGCATTCGCCCTGATGAATCGCTTGACGAGACGATCTTCCAGCGAATGGAAACAGATAACGACCAGACGACCGCCCGCCCTGAGGACATCCAGACTCTGCTCCAACCCCGCCTTCAGGGCATCGAGTTCCCGGTTGATGAGGATGCGAAGGGCCTGGAAGGTACGGGTGGCCGGATGCTTGCTTCGCTCGCGGTGCGGAACCGCCCCGTCCACCAGACTGGCGAGATCCCCGGTGGTCTCTAACGGTGCCTCGCTTCGGGCGGCGACGATGGCCCTGGCGATGCGTCGCGCATACCGCTCCTCGCCGTCACGCCACAGCACTTGCGCGATCTCCCGCTCGTCCGCTTGCCGCAGCCACGCGGCCGCCGATGGACCCTCGTCGGGATCCATGCGCATGTCCAACGGCCCGTCTTCCATAAAGCTGAAGCCGCGTGCGGGGTCGTCCAGTTGCGGGGAGGAGACCCCGATATCCAGCAACAGGCCGTCAACTAGACCGGTAATACCCCAGCCCTCACAGAACCTCGCCAAGGCCCCGAACGACCCGCGTTCGATCCGGAACCGACCCTCGTCTCCGAGGAGAAGTCCAGCGGCCTGTACCGCCTCGGGATCGCGGTCGAGCGCGTAAAGCGCGCCCTTGGGTCCGAGCCTGCCGAGAATCGCTCTGGCGTGCCCCCCGCGCCCGAAGGTGCCGTCCACGTAGATACCGTCCTGACACACGGACAGCGCCTCGATCGCTTCTCGAAGCAATACCGGCTCGTGGCGGCCTATCTTCAGATCGCTCATAGCGTCATATTGAACATGGCGTCATATTGAAAGGGAATCGAGTGCATCGCCGCCCGCGGCCAGGGCATCCGGGTCTTCCAGAACGCCGTTACAGAGGTGTTCCCAACGCTGCTCGTCCCAGAGTTCGAACTTGTTGCCCTGCGCGACCAGCACGGCCTGGCCGTCGAGCTTCGCCGTCTCCCTCATGTCGGCGGGGATCAGAAGACGCCCCTGACCATCGAGATCCCGGTCCATGGCGTTGCCGAGCAGAAAGCGCTGGAGATTTCGGACCGCGGGCTTGCTATTCGGGAGCTTTCTCACGTGCTCCTCGACGATTTCCCATTCCGGCAGCGGATAGATCAGCAGGCAACCGTCCCAGTGAGTCGTCACGACGAGACGCCCCCCGCACCCTTCCATCTCCATCAACCGTTTGCGGTAGCTGGATGGAATGGCGACGCGGCCTTTCTCGTCGATACTGAGTTTCGCCTTGCCCCGGAACATCCCCCCTCCCCGGGCGTGGGAAAATCTCCCACTTCTCTCCACCTCCCCCCACAGCTTTCCTCATTTATACCCCAAGATGGAAGGGTGTCAAGGAGACGCCCCGATTTTTTCTTTGCAGACAAGAACTTATGACGCTCTTGCAACAGGTGTTGCAAGAACTACAGAAATAAAGAATCTTTCAGCCCGTTAACCCTGAATGCTGACAAACTACGTGAAGTTGCGTGCCCGTGAAGGGGGCGATGTGAAGCGAAGGTGGGGGAATGTGGGTCAGAACGACGCCGAGCACCGGTCTATCGCGCTCGCTAACGCTGCATTGAGAAGGGGAGCCGGCCTGTAAGCCGGGTTCTGTCGAGAACAGCCATTCATCTGGGACGTGCGTCACCGCACGCCTCATGCGACCTACCCGGGAGCCATGCGGGCCGCACGTGCGCTCCCCTATTTGGTCTTGCTCCGGGTGGGGTTTACCCTGCCGCCGCTGTTACCAGCAGCGCGGTGCGCTCTTACCGCACCATTTCACCCTTGCCTGTCCCCCTTCCGCACGGTGCCGCGAACGGCAGCACACGATCGGGGTCATCGGCGGTATGCTTTCTGCTGCACTTTCCGTGGACTCGCGCCCCCCAGGGATTACCTGGCACCCTGCCCTGCGGAGCCCGGACTTTCCTCCGCACCGCCATCCCGAAGAACGGTTGTGGCACAGCGACTGTTCGGCCGACTCCCGCGAGGAGTCTATCATACCCCCCGATACAGCCCCGGATCAGGGGGCGCTTCCGTTTTCATCCTCCGTTTTCATACGGACTGCGATGGCATACAGCGAATTGCGGGGCAGACCCGTCAGCTCGACCGCAGCCCTGACCGCGTCACGCACCGGCAGATGGCGCAGCAACACGCCGACGATTTCACGCACCTCGATGTTCAACGCCTCGCTCGGGGCGACCTCGGCACCCGCCAGGACGATGACGATCTCGCCCCGCTGCCGATCGGCGTCCGCCGCGACCCAGTGGGCGAGCTCGTCGAGCCGGCCGCGCCTCACTGTCTCGAAGGTCTTGGTAAGTTCGCGCGCGATCACTGCCGTCCGCCCGTCTCCGAAGCTATCGCGCATGTCCTCGATGCACTCGCACAGGCGCCGTGGCGATTCGTAGAAGACCATCGTGCGCTCCTCGCGCGCCAGGCGATCGAACCACTTGCGGCGGGCCGCCGTTCGCGGCGGCGGAAAACCTTCGAACGCGAACCGGTCCGTCGGCACACCCGCGACACTCAGGGCGGCGACGAATGCGCTCGGGCCGGGGATCGGACAGACACGGAGTTCCGCGTCCCAGGCGGCCGCGACCAGGCGGAAGCCGGGATCGCTGATCAGGGGAGTACCGGCGTCCGAGATCAACGCCACCGATGCCCCTTCCCGAAGTGCGCCGATCAGGCCGGGGGTCCGGTCGCGTTCGTTGTGGTCGTGGAGGCTGACGAGCCGCGCCCGCGCGCCGCAACGCCTCAGCAGGGGTTTGCTGTGCCGCGTGTCCTCCGCGGCAACGATATCCGCGGCGGCGAGCACCCTCACCGCCCGCTCGGTGATGTCGGACAGGTTTCCGATGGGCGTGGCGACCACATAGAGAATGCCTGTCTGGATTGACACCCGTTTGATCAGTCCCGATACTGCCTGAACTTAGACATCTGCCCTGCACGTCGCACCCGCGCGACACGCGATGGAACGTAAAGATTGAGTCCCCTGAAGTTTATCAGCATCATCGCGGCCGCGATCGTTTCGCTCGGATGGCTCATCTCCTGCGCGCCGCAACCGAGCAAGCCAACCACCCCCCCGGAGCAGTTGCGGGCCGAGCAGCTCGCTGCACAGGGAGAACTCGTCGCCGCGGCCGAAATCTACTGGGGACAGGCAGCACTCGCGAAGGGCCCAGTGGCGCGTGAACTGCAGTTGCGTGCGGTGGAAACCCTACTGACCCCCGCAACCCGGGAGGCGGCAGGCTCCTACCTGAATCGGCTCCCCGCTGAAGGTTGGGACGGGGCCCTTCTCGTGCGCCGCAGGATCGCCGAGGCAAGACTGGCCCTGTTGTACGGAAATCCGGACGAGGCACTGGCCATCCTGCCGGAATCGCTTGACACGCTGGCGCCAGAATCGGCTGCGAACCTGGCCGGCGTACGTGCCGAAGCCTATCTCCAAAAGGGGATGACACTGGAAGGTCTCGCGCTGCTGGTTGAGCGCCACAGGATGCCTCTCAACGAGGCGCAACGGCGCTCGAACGACGCGACGATCTGGGGGACCCTCACGGACGCTGGTCCCAGCGAGCTGAACCAGTGGTACCTCGGCACCGACAACGCCCAGGTCGCGGGCTGGGTCGCGCTGGCGCTGATACACAAGCAGCCGGCACCGGACAAGGAGACACTCGCGCAGCGCATCGACCGGTGGAACCAGAGCTACCCAGGGCACCCGGCCGCTCCCGAGTACACCCTGCGTGTCCTTGACGAGTGGGGACGCCTCAGTTTCCGGCCGGCCTCGATCGCCGTGCTGCTGCCCTTTAGCGGTCGGTACGCAGCGGCGGCGGCCGCCATCATGGCCGGGACGCTGACCGCGTACTACGACGACGCGGGTGTCGACACCCCGACAAAGGTGTTGAGAATCTACGACACAGGGGACAAGCCGGAAAGGGTTCCCGCGATCTATCGCCAGGCGGTGAGCGACGGGGCCGATGCCGTCATCGGCCCCCTGGACAAAAAAGGGGTATCCGCGCTGTCGGATTCGGGCGAGCTTCCGGTCGTCGCACTGAGTCTGAACTACCTGGAAGCGGATCGGGAAGCGCCCTCGAACCTCTATCAGTTCGGGCTTCTCCCCGAGGATGAGGCGCGCCAGACCGCGGAACGCATCTCGATTGACGGCAATCTGAATACCATCGTCTTCGTCCCTGCGGGGCGCTGGGGAGGGCGGTTACGAGACAGCTTCCAGTCCCGGTTCGAGGAACTCGGTGGACGCGTCCTGGCGGTGGAAACCTATGACCCGGCACAGCCCGATTTCGCCGCACAGATCCAGCATGCCCTGCTGATCGATCAGAGCAGGCAGCGCCACCGGACCCTGCAGGCGAACCTGCGCCGCAACGTCGCGTTCGAGCCTCGCCGGAGACAAGACGTGGATTCCATCCTGATTGTCGCATCCCCCCGCCAGGCACGTCTGCTGAATCCCCAGTTCCGATTCCACTTCACCGGCGACCTGCCCGTCTATGCGACGTCAAACGTCTATGGCGCGGCCGCGAACAACGCGGATCTGGATCTGAACGGCATCATGTTCGCCGACATGCCACTCACCATCAGTGATGACGAACAGGCCCGGTCGCTGCGCAACAGTCTGGAGGAGACCAGTCCGGACCTGGTGCGCAAGTATCCGCGACTGGTCGGGTTGGGCTTCGATGCCTACGATGTACTGCCTTCCCTGCGATGGCTGGCCGACCGGCCCCATGAAAGGTTTCAGGGGGTCACCGGATCGCTGTCCCTGGACGCCCGCCAGCGAATCTACCGGCAACTCAGTTGGGCTCGGTTCGAGGCGGGCGCACCGGTGTTGATGGCACCGCGCACCGAACCGGCGGCTCCCGTCACCAGCGAAACCGAGAATCCGTGAGGCCACATCTCAAGGCAGGCGCGCAGGCCGAACAATGGGCCTGCGCGTATCTGCAGCGACGTGGCCTGAAACTGCTGGAACGGAACTACCGGTGCCGGATGGGCGAGATCGACATCGTCATGCGGGACGTCGAAACAGTGGTCTTCGTCGAGGTGAGATACCGCAGCAATCCCGTTTTCGGGGGCGCCCTGGCCAGTATCGACGCCCGGAAACAATCCCGGATCCTTGCGGCCGCATCTCACTACGTGCAGCGCCATAAACTAGAGTGCCCCACCCGTGTCGATGTGGTTGGAGTCCGTGACCGCAACCGGATAGACTGGCTTAGCAATGCAATCGAGTCGGCCTGGTAGCATCCGCCGTTCGCGGATTGACGATCGATCGACTTCCCGGACCCGAGCGAGTCCGGCATTCCCGAGGGCCTATCTCCCATGAACGATTCGGCGCGCGTGCTCGAGATCTTTGCCGAAAGTATCGAGACCAAGCAGGCGGCGGGATCCGAACTCTCCGCCACCGTCGCTGAGGGTGCCGGCATGGTCGTCGAGTGCCTGCTCGGCGGGCACAAGATTCTGAGCTGTGGCAATGGCGGTTCGGCAGGGGACGCGCAGCACTTTTCCTCCGAGATGCTCAACCGCTTCGAGCGCGATCGTCCTGGACTTCCAGCCGTCGCGCTGACCACGGACTCGTCGACACTCTCCTCGATCGCCAACGACTACACTTGGGACCTGGTGTTTTCCAAACAGATCGAGGCTCTGGGTCAACCCGGAGACCTGTTGCTCGCCATCACCACGAGCGGCAATTCCGCCAATGTACTGAAGGCGGCGATGGCAGCGCATGGTCGAAATATGCGCGTCATCGCCTTGACCGGTCGCGACGGCGGGGCGCTGGTGGAGCTGCTGAGACCTGACGATCTGGAAATCCGGATTCCCGCCGACTCCACCGCCCGCATTCAGGAGGTCCACCTCCTGATCATTCACTGCCTCTGCGATCTGGTCGACCGGCACCTGCTCGGCGAGTGAACACGTGCCCCGGACTCAGACCATGAGCGAATCCGTATGGGCGCCCTGACCCCGGACCTCCTGGGCCGCCTTCGGGACGCCGCCGGGATGGAAAACGTCATCGCGAGCCCCGAGGACTGCTGGGCCTATGGCTACGACAACAGCCGCCAGCACGCGCTTCCGGAGGCGGTGGCCTTCGCTCGCGATCATGATCAGGTCGCGCGCATCGTCGCGTGCTGCCACCGGGACCGGGTGAGCCTGGTCGTCAGAGGCAGGGGTACCGGCACGACGGGGGCAACCGTGCCGTTGACCGGAGGTCTCGTCCTGTCGATGGAACGGATGGAGCGGATCCTGGAACTGGATCCCGCCAACCGGATCGCCCGCGTGGAACCCGGCGCCATCAACCAGGCAGTCCAGGACGAGGCCGCGCGATACGGTTTTTTCTGGCCACCCGATCCTACGAGCGCTGCGTATTGCACGATCGGGGGCAACCTGGGGTACAACTCAGCGGGTCCGCGCGCCCTCAAGTACGCCACCCCGAGGGAGAACACACTCGGCCTTCGCGCCGTCACCGGCAACGGCACCACGATACGCACCGGCGTGCGCACCACCAAGGGTGTGGTCGGCTACGATCTGACACGCCTGTTGATCGGGTCGGAAGGGACCCTTGCCATCGTCACCGAGGCGACGCTGAAACTCGTTCCGCTGCCTGAGACGATACAGACCCTGCAGGCCGTCTATGCCGACGTCGCAGCCGCAGCCCGGGCCATTTCCAGGATCATGGCACAACCCGCCGTGCCGAGATCCCTTGAATTCATGGATGGAAAAGCGATCGACATGATCCGTGACTTTGCCGAGGTCGATGTCCCGGAGGGCGCCGGCGCACTGCTCATGATCGAGATCGACGGCAGCGAGGCAGCGGTGGCGGCCGCGGCGGATGCCATCATGCGCGCGGGACGGATCGACGGCTGCCTGCGCATGCGGGCGGCCCGAGGTGAGGACGAGATCCGGGAGCTATGGGCGGCCAGAAGGGCGCTCTCGCCGGCGCTGCGCACGATCGCCCCCGAAAAGATCAACGAGGATGTCGTGGTTCCGGTCTCGGCAATTCCCGCCCTGATCGGTGGACTCGGCGAACTGAGCGACAGGCACCGGATCCCGATCGTGAACTTCGGTCATGCGGGCAACGGAAATATTCATGTCAATCTGCTCATAGACCCGGATATCGCCGGCGTCATGGAACGTGCGGAGCGATGCCTTGCCGAGGTTTTTGGTCTGGTGCTGGAGCTCG
The DNA here is from genome assembly GCA_022340215.1 of Gammaproteobacteria bacterium. NCBI lineage: Bacteria > Pseudomonadati > Pseudomonadota > Gammaproteobacteria > Gammaproteobacteria bacterium. The sequence goes on along the minus strand of JAJDOJ010000046.1, from coordinate 11,653 downwards.
GCGGAACGCTATCCGGCGAACACGGCGTAGGGATCGCCAAGCGCGACTACATCGAGCGGGAAATTGATGCATCGACACTGGAACTGATGCGACGCATCAAGGCTCAGTTCGACCCACACGGCATCCTCAATCCCGCCAAGATATTTCCCGTCGACGAGCCGTCCAGGATCGGTGCAGGCACAACCTGAAGTGCCTTGAATGTAATTAGGCGATTTCTGTCAAATGACATACCATCCAGAACTCGTAGCCTGGATGGAGCGTAAGCGCAATCCAGGAATGCCCGGCTGCGAGCTGGCCGCTATTTAACAACCTTCAGGTGCGGCCGCGCAGGCGTTTCGGATTCCGGCCCCGATTCGGGTGGCGGCTCGTCGCCGTCCTCACCGAACATCATTCCCTTACCGTTCTCGCGTGCATAAACAGCGAGCACGTTGGAGACGGGGATCTGCATCCGCACGGGTTTCCCGGAGAATCGTGCACTGAACGTGACTTCCCCGTTGCCCAAGGTCAGACCCTGGACTGCAATCGGGCCGACGTTCAGGACGATCTTTCCGTTCTCCACGTACTCGCGCGGCACGATCACGCCTTCGGCTTCCGCATCGACGAGGATATGCGGGGTCATTTCGTTGTCCACGATCCACTCGTACATCGCGCGTATCAGATAGGGACGGCTGGAGGTCATGATCGCTACCGTGGCAGGGCATCGGGATGGCGGGACGCCGATACGAGCACCGGCTGACCGCCCCCGACCGCCATCGTCAGGGATGCATTTCGAGTTCGGCCTCGGAAAGGCTTTCCCGAAAGGAGGGTCGCGCGAACATCCTGTCGGCATATTGCTTGATGGGCTTGGCCTGGGCCGGCAGGTCCACGCCGAAATGCTCCAGCCGCCAGAGTATCGGCGCAACACAGCAGTCGACCAGGGTGAACTCGTCGCTGAGAAAAAACGGTTTCGCCCGGAAGATGTCCACGGAGGACAGCAGACTTTCCCGAAGGACCTTTCGTGCCGCGGAGGCCTTTTTGCCGTCGGTCAGGTCTGCGACCAGGCCATACCAGTCCCGCTCGACATGATAGAGGGCGATACGGGACCGCGCCCTCGAAACCGGATCGACCGGCATCAGTGGCGGATGGGGAAACCGCTCGTCGAGATACTCCATGATGACGCGTGAGTCGTAGAGCACCAAGTCCCTGTCGACCAGGGTCGGAATGGAATTATAGGGATTGAGGTCGGAAAGATCCTCGGGTTTGTCGTCCGGATCGATATAGATCACATCGACCGTGATGTCCTTCTCCGCGATGACGATACGCGTTCGGTGACTTTGCGGACAGGATGGATCGGAAAACAGCGTCATGACCGAACGTCTGTTGGCAACCAGCGCCATTCAACGCCTCCCTTATTGAGATCGATGGAACGAGGGCCCGCCGGGGTTTCATACCGCCTCGTCGCCCCAACGTGAACGATTTCCCGCCTCGGGCCCCGTCACCGGAGAGGGAGCCTGACAGGCGGCCCCGGGGGCACGAACCACTCGTGGACTCGTGGGGACTCCCGTGCCACCGCCAGCGCGGCTCCCTCGTCTGAAGCCCGTGGACCGGTCCGGAACCGGACAACCGGGCTCAGTGGATATCTTTCCAGTATTCCTTCTTGAGCAGGTAGGTGACCACGAACAGCAGCAGAAGAAAGCTCAGCACCCAGACACCGATCTGCTTTCTGACGACCTGCACAGGCTCACTGAGGTACACCATGAAGTTGACGAGATCCAGTACCGCCCTGTCGTACTGATCCGGCGACATCGTTCCCGGCCGGACGAGTTCCAGGACGGGCGCCCCCCCTCCGTGCCCCTGCTCATCACCGTGCCCCCCTTCAGCGGGGGCTTCCGCCTCCTTATGGGCACGCTTCTGCAATCCCTGAAGTTCCCACAGGACGTGAGGCATAGCGGCGTTCTCGAGAACCAGGTTGTTGACGCCGAAGGGTCGGGTGTCATCCAGGTAGAACGACCGCAGATAGGTATACAACCAGTCCGCCCCCTTTGCCCGCGCGGACAGGGTCAGGTCGGGTGGTGCGGTGCCGAACCACTCCTTGGCGTCCTTCGGCCGCATCGCAACCGTCATGTGATCCCGAATGGTGGAATCGGTGAAGATGAAGTTGTCCTCCACCTGCAGCTCCGACAGACCGAGGTCCGTGGCGATCCGGTTGTACCGACTGAAGTTCGCCGAATGGCAACTGAGGCAGTAGTTGAAGAAGTACTTCGCGCCCCGCTGTAGCGACGATCTGTTTTCGACGTCCACGGCGGCATGGTCGAGATGCGCCACGCCGACCGCCGCCACGGCGGCCCCCGCCGGCAATACCGCTGCCAGCAAAATCAGAATAATGCTTCTCATGATGTCACCCTCTCAGGCACCACTTTCTCCTCGTCCAGATTGGTAAACACCGGCAGGAGAAACATGACGACGATGTATGCAGCCGGGACGAACCACCCGGAGAGCACCAGTGACTGGGTCTCGGCACTCACTCGCGTCAGGTCGTAGATCGTCACGATGCCCAGCAGGACGATCGTGGTGACGATGCCTAGCTTCGCACTGCGCTTCGCGCTGCTGAACCACAATGACACGAAGAACAGGAAATAGACCTCGCTGAATCGAACCGCCATCTCACCCAGCTCGGGCGTGGCGGGCTTGGTACCCAGAACGCCGAGTATAATGAACACCAGGGCAAAAACGATCAGGTTGATCTTGTGCAGTACGCTACGGTAGCGCACCGACTTGATCGGGTTCCTGTCGACCCAGGGCAGCACGAAGAGGATAGCGACGGCGAGCCCCATGGCCACGACCCCGCCGAACGGGTCCGGCACCGCACGCAACACGGTATAGAAGGGGGTGAAATACCAGACCGGCGCAATATGCACGGGAGTCGTCAGGGGATCGGCCGGAATGAAATTGGCGTGCTCCAGGAAATAGCCGCCCATCTGCGGTACGAAGAACATGACCAAGGCGAACACGAAGAGGAAGACGACGACGCCGACGATGTCCTTGACCGTGTAGTACGGATGAAACGGGATGCCGTCGAGCGGGATGCCGTCCTCTCCCTTTTTCTTCTTGATCTCGACGCCGTCGGGGTTGTTCGAGCCGACCTCGTGCAGGGCCATGATGTGGGCGATCACGAGGAACACCAGAACCAGCGGAATCGCGCTCACATGCAGCGCGAAGAAGCGGTTCAGTGTGGCGTCGGAGATCACGAAGTCGCCGCGGAGCCACAGGGCCAGGTCGTGCCCGAACCCGGGAATCGCGCCGAAGAGGTTCACGATGACCTGCGCCCCCCAGTAGGACATCTGACCCCAGGGAAGGAGGTATCCCATGAAGGCCTCGGCCATCAATGCCAGGTAGATCACCATACCGAACAGCCAGATCAGTTCGCGGGGCTTCTTGTAAGAGCCGTACAGCAACCCCCGGAACATGTGCAGATAGACGATGATGAAGAAGGCCGAGGCGCCCGTGGAGTGCATGTAGCGGATCAACCACCCCCAGTCCACGTCGCGCATGATGTACTCGACCGAACCGAACGCCAGTTCCGCGTCCGGCTTGTAGTGCATCGTGAGAAAGATTCCGGTAACGATCTGTATCACCAGCACCAGCAGCGCGAGCGAGCCGAAAAAATACCAGAAGTTGAAGTTCTTCGGGGCGTAGTACTCGGCCAGGTGTTCATTCCAGAGTTTGGACAGCGGAAACCGCGCATCCACCCACCCGAGGAGTCCAGTCAGTATCCGTCCCATCACGACACCCCCTCGGCTTCGCCGATGATCAGCCTGGAATCGCTGAGGAATCGGTAGGGCGGCACCTCCAGGTTTATCGGGGCCGGGACACCCTTGAACACGCGCCCCGCCATGTCGAAACGCGATCCGTGGCAGGGGCAGAAGAACCCGCCCATCCAGTCGGGGCCGAGGTCGGGCGGCGCGATCTCCGGGCGAAACGTCGGCGAGCATCCCAGGTGGGTGCAGATACCAACCAGCACGAGGTACTCCGGCTTGATGGAGCGAAACTTGTTTCTGGCGAACTCCGGCGTCTGAGAGGCGACGAGGGAATCCGGATCCCTCAACTTGTCGGTGTCAAGATTCAGACTTTCGAGCATCGCCTCGGTGCGTCTCACGACCCAGACGGGCTTGCCGCGCCACTTGACCCTGATCAGTTGCCCGGGTTCGAGCTGTCCGATATTTGCCTCCACCGGTGCGCCAGCTGCCTGCGCCCTGGCGCTGGGTCGCATCGATGCCACAAACGGCCACGCTGCCGCCACGACGCCGGCGCCGCCAACGACGCTCGCGGTTGTGGTCAGCATGCGGCGTCGGCGCAGATCAACGCCTTGTTCTGCCATTAGAGATCTCCTGCAAGTCAATCAACGAAGAATTCGAATCTGCTCGACGCGGGGGAATCTCACGACGCCTGACAGACCTGAGGGAATCAACCGTCTGCCGGATTCGCGAGCGTCGCCGGCCGGCTGCGGTGCCGCCGGTCGGACCGTGTGTCGAAGCTGTTGCCACCACCTGCCAGAGGGTTGGTGCGGCGGTCTCCCCTTATGCTCGAAAACACCGCGATATTTGCGGCGTCATAATCTGGCAAGGATCGCCGAAACAGCGTTTTGGGTCAAGTGACCAGCAGGCCTGTGTCGTGTTCAGACCGGGTTCGAAATCTCCTCGAACCGATATCGGATCCCGAATTCGCCGCTCAAGTGGGCGCCCAGCGCCTGTACACCGTAGCGCTCCGTCGCGTGATGGCCCGCCGAGAAATAGTGGGTCCCGGACTCCCTGGCCAGGTGGACCGTCTGCTCCGAGATTTCACCACTGATGTAGGCATCCAATCCCTGTTCCACCGCCAGTTCAAGAAACCCCTGCGCCGCGCCGGTGCACCAGCCGATCGAACGGATCGGACCGTCCCGACCCGAGACGTGCAACGGGTCCCGATCGAGTTTCCGCGCCAGCAGTTCCCTGACCGCCACCGGTGACAAGGGTGTGGGAAACCGCCCCTGCAATCCCCGGGTCAGATCCCCGCGGGGGTCGAGGGGTCCCGAGATATCGAGTTCCAGTCGTTCACCCAGGCAGGCGTTGTTGCCGATCCGGGGGTGGGCGTCGAGCGGCAGATGATAGGCGATCAGGCTGAGATCGTGGGACAACAGCAGTTTGAGCCGCTCGCGCATGACCCCGCGCACCCGTGAGTCGCCGCCCTTCCAGAAATAACCGTGGTGGACCAGCAGGGCGTCCGCGCCGTCTCGTACGGCCGCCTCCACCAATGCCCGACTGGCCGTCACGCCGCCCATAACGAATTCAACCTCTGACTGCCCCTCGACCTGCAGGCCGTTGGGTGCGTAGTCCTGGAATCGATCGGCCTCGAGAAAGGCGTCGAGATGGGCGACGATCGCATGCAGAGCGGCCATGGCTCGGGCTCCGGTCCGGGATAGGTGGCGCCCGGGTCATCCGACTGAGGACCCGGCACTGTTCAGGTACACGGCGGTTCCGTGATAGGGTATCAGAATCATGAACATGCAATCCCTTCATGGTCTTCTGATTCGCTCCGCCATTGTCGGGGTCATCGCGGCGCTGGTGGTCCTGTATCTCGTGCCGGACAACGCCCGTATCGGACGTCCCGTCGTGGAAATGGCCTCCTCGATCGGAGAGTCTTCGCTGCCGCTTTCCGGAACCGGCCCCTATTCTTATGCCCACGCGGTGCGGCAAGCCTCGCCGGCCGTGGTCAACGTGTACACAACCAAGACGGTAAACCGGAAGCTGCCCCTGCTGGCCTTCGATCCGACGTTCCGGCGCCTGTTCGAGGACCCCGACACGACCTCCGACGCACGCGTCCAGAACAGCCTGGGCTCGGGCGTGATCGTAAGCCCGCAGGGATATGTCGTGACGAACTACCACGTCATCGAAGGCGCCGACGAGATCTATGTCATGCTCGGTGACGAGCGGAGCGTCACCGCCCGGGTCGTCGGCACGGATCTGGAAACCGACCTCGCCGTGCTCGAACTTGCCGCCAGGGATCTCCCGGCGATCGTCGTCGGGAATTCCGATGGTCTCGAGGTCGGCGACGTGGCACTGGCCATCGGCAACCCCTTCGGGGTGGGCAAGACAGTCACGCAGGGGATCATCAGCGCCACCGGCCGCAGTCAGGTCGGCATCAGCGCGATCGAGAATTTCATCCAGACCGACGCCGCGATCAATCCCGGAAATTCGGGCGGCGCGCTGATCAATGCCAGGGGTGAACTGATCGGCATCAATACCGCGATCTTCTCCAACTCCGGTGGCTCACTCGGGATCGGATTCGCGATTCCAGCGGGTCTGGCGCGCGATGTCATGACCCAGATCATCGAAAACGGCCACGTCGTGCGGGGATGGCTGGGCGTCCAGGCCCAGGACGTCACCGATCAGCTGGCGGAGTCATACGGGTTCGAGGAGACACAGGGCGTGCTGGTCACCGAGGTCATGCGGGGCGGACCGGCCGAAGCCGCCGGTCTGCGCCCGAGTGACATCCTGACACACATGAACGACAAGGAACTGCTGTCCTCGAAGGAGGCCTTCAGACGGATTGCCCGCCACCGGCCCGGCGACGTTGTCACGATCTCTGGGATCCGGCGCGGGACCCCGTTCCGCCAGTCCGTCACTATCGCGGAAAGACCCAAGATCTACTGACCAGGGCCGCCCCCAGGTCCCTGGCGGACTGTCGCGCCTCGATTTCAGTCGAGACACCTTTTCAGCGCGTCGAGGAATGCCGCATTCTCCCCAGAACGTAGGTCGTGGCGCTTCCACGGCTTGCCGGATCCGCTTCGCTTGATCCGACCTACGGTTGTTCCGTGCTTTCAGCGAGTCATGACATCGCGTAGGGTGGAACAAGCGCAGCGGTTCCACCGTCATGGATGTCTGCGGCTCCCAACCGGAAAGTCGGTTGAGAACATGCCGGTGCTCTACCCCTCCACCTGGGCCGGGCCGCCTGCCGGCCTGGGAAGATACGTGGGTCAGGTAAGGCAAGACCGAAGGGCGTCGATAAAGGCTGCATTCTCCTCAGGGGTACCGACCGTCACCCGCAGGCAGTCGTCGAGCAGGGGCTGGGAAGACAGGTTCTTGACCAGCACACCGCGCTTCATCAGGCAGGCGTGAACCGAAGGGCCCCGTGCCGTGGGGAGCCGGAACAGGATGAAATTGGCCTCGCTGGGATAGGGACGCACGCCATCCAGCGCGTCAAGACGCAGCAGCAGTTCGCCGCGGTCCCGGCGGATCTGCTCGGCCTGGCGCTCGAACACCTCCGCATGGTCCAGCGCAAACTCTACGCTTGCCTGGGTCAATGCGTTGATGTTGTAGGGCAATCGAACCTTGTCGAACTCCGCGATCAGTCGCGCGTCTCCCACCGCCAGTCCAAGCCGCAGTCCCGCGAGCCCCATTTTCGACAGGGTCCGCATCACGACGAGGCCACTCGGGGACCCGGCCGTGTCGATCAGCGTGTCGGATGCGAAAGGCGCATAGGCCTCGTCCACCACCACGATCCCGGACGCCCGCTCGACGAGCTCCAGGATCTGCTCGCGGGGCCAGAGGTTGCCCGTTGGGTTGTTGGGACAGGACAGGAATATCACGGCGGGGCGGTATCGATCGATAGCCGCCTGCATCGCCGGCACGTCGAGTTCGAACGACCCCGCCAGCAGGGGCACCTCCTCGAAACGCATCCCAGTGAAGGCGGCGATCATGCGGTACATCACGAAACTCGGCCCAGGGGCCAGCACGACACGACCTTGTTCCGCGACCGCCAGGGCGATGACCTGGATCAGTTCGTCGGAACCGTTGCCGAGAATCACAGCCGTGCCGTCCCGCAGTCCCAGACCCCGGGTGAGCCGCGCGCGGACCCCTTCGGCACCGGGATCCGGGTAGCGGTTGATCGGAACCTCGCGGAGTCGTTCCAGCCAGGGTTGTTCGAGTTCCGGCGGCAGGCGGTAGGGATTCTCCATCGCATCGAGCTTGACCGCGTCCCCGGGGTCCGGGATGTGGTAGGCGTCCAGCCGCCGGATCTCCGGGCGGACCCAGGTCAGGATGTCCTTGTCCATTATCGCTATTCGCTTCCGATCGCCGTCGGGGGTGGTGCGAATTCGCCGGGATCCCTCCCGGTCTCGCTATCGCAGGCAACGGACAAGCGAATCAAGCCGGTTTGACGACGCGATACCCGGCCGATCGTGCGTGCGCGGTCAGCCCCTCGCCATTGGCAAGGATCGCGGCGGTTCGTCCTAGCACATCGGCGCCATCGACCGAGCAACCGATCAGGCTGCTTCGCTTCTGGAAGTCGTAGACCCCCAGCGGGGACGAGAACCGCGCGGTGCCGGAGGTCGGCAGGACGTGATTCGGTCCGGCGCAGTAGTCGCCGATCGCCTCTGCCGTGTGGCGGCCCAGGAAGATCGCACCCGCGTGCCTGACGCCGGCGGCCAGGGCCTGCGGGTCCTCGACGGACAGTTCCAGATGCTCCGGCGCGATCCGGTTGGCGATCGCCATCGCCTCGTCGAGGTCCCTGACGGCGATCAGCGCACCCCGCCTGCCGAGGGACCTGCCGATGATCGCCGCCCTCGGCATATCCTCTAGCAATATCGGGATCCGGGCGGCAACGGCATCGAGGAAGCCTTCGTCCGGGCTCAGCAGAATCGCCTGCGCGTCCTCGTCGTGCTCGGCCTGAGAGAACAGGTCCATGGCGATCCAGTCAGGATCGGTCCTGCCGTCGCAGACCACCAGGATCTCCGATGGCCCGGCGATCATATCGATGCCCACGCGCCCGAAAACGAGGCGTTTCGCGGTCGCCACATAGGCGTTCCCGGGGCCCACGATCTTGTCCACGGACGGGACGGTCTCCGTCCCGTAGGCCAGTGCCGCCACCGCCTGCGCCCCGCCGATGGCAAAGGTTCGATCGACCCCCGCGATCCCGGCCGCGGCAAGCACCAGCTCGTTGACCTCGCCATCGGGTGTCGGCACCACCATGACCACCTCCGGCACGCCTGCCACCTTGGCAGGTATGGCGTTCATCAGTACCGAGGACGGATAGGCCGCCTTTCCGCCGGGGACATAGAGACCGGCCCGATCCAGAGGCCGGACCTGCTGTCCCAGGAGCGTGCCGTCGGCCTCTTCATACTCCCAGGACTCCAGTCGCTGGCGCTCGGCATAGGCGCGGATCCTCGCGGCCGCGACCTCCAGGGCCTCGCGCTGCTCCGCGGAGATGCGTGACACGGCGTCGCGCAGTCGCGGCGCTGCGATCTCGAGGTCCGCCACGCCGTCGGCGTCTACCCGATCGAATCGTCTGGTGTAATCCAGCACCGCGGCGTCACCGCGGGCACGCACGTCGTCCAGGATTCCCCGGACCGTGTGCAGTACCTCGTCACCCGACACCGATTCCCATGCCAGAAGACGGTCGAGCGCCTCGTGGAACCCCGGGGCCCCGGTACTCAGGCGCGCGATTGCGATACCCATCGTCAGGCCGTCAGCCGGCTGGCTGAGGCACGGCGCTTACGCACGGCCTCGGCGAGGTGCTGCAGCACCGGCTCCGTATCGTCCCAGCCGATGCATGCATCTGTGATGCTCTGGCCGTAGGTCAGCTCGACCCCGGGCTTCGCGTCCTGGCGCCCGGCCACGAGGTGGCTTTCCAGCATCGCCCCGATGATCCGGGTTTCTCCCTGCGTCAACTGGGACGCGACATCCTCGGCCACGACGATCTGCCGCTCCGGTTGCTTGCGGCTGTTGGCGTGGCTGCAATCGACCATCACCTGCGCACGCAGTCCCGCGGCCTTGATCCGCTGACATGCGGCATCGATACTCGAGGCATCGTAGTTCGTCTCCCTGCCGCCGCGCAGGATGACATGGCCGTCCTCGTTCCCGGTGGTGGAAAAGATCGCCGAGTGGCCGGCCTTGGTCAGGGACAGGAAATGATGCGGCTGTGAGGCCGAGCGTATCGCGTCGATCGCGACCTGCAGGTCCCCGTCGGTACCGTTCTTGAACCCCACGGGACAGGACAACCCGGAGGCCAGTTCCCGATGCACCTGACTTTCCGTGGTGCGTGCCCCTATGGCCCCCCAGCTGACGAGGTCCGCCACGTACTGCGGGCTGATCAGGTCCAGATATTCGGTGGCCGCGGGCATTCCCTGCGAGTTCAGGTCGAGCAGCAGGCTGCGCGCGTACCGCAGCCCCTTGTTGATCTGGAAGCTGCCGTCCAGTTCGGGATCGTTGATCAACCCCTTCCACCCCACGGTCGTTCGTGGCTTCTCGAAATAGACCCGCATGACGATCTCGAGGTCCACGGCGTACCGGCCCCGCTGGGACTTCAGTCTCGCGGCGTAGTCGCGGGCCGCTTCGGGATCGTGGATCGAGCAGGGTCCGGCGATCACGAGCAGCCGGTCGTCCGGCCCGTGCAGGATATCGTGGATCGCCGAACGCGTCCGCGCGACCGTTTCGGCGGCCGCCTCGCTGATGGGATACTCCTCGTGCAGTTGCACGGGTGTGCTGACTTCGCGGATCTCGCGAATTCTGAGGTCGTCGGTCTGTATCTTCATTCGCTCTACCCGCAGGGCTTCCCTGGCACATCCCGGGTCGGCGCGCCCGGCCGCAAGGGAACATGGGACAAATATGGCAGGCTGCGCTTCGCGGTGCAAACCGCATGCGATCCCCGGGACACCGCACCCGGAGGAAGGGAATGCGGTCAGGATTCCGTCGTTCGGGCCGCTTGCCGGGCGTCGACGGCACGGCGCAGCGACTCGATCAGTCCCCTCAGTTCGGCGTGCTTCGTCTTCATCGAGGCCCTGTTCACGATGAGACGCGAACTGATGTCCGCGATGTGCTCCAACGGCTCCAGCGTGTTCGCACGAAGCGTGTTGCCGGTATCGACCAGGTCGACGATCCGGTCGGCGAGCCCGACCAGCGGAGCGAGTTCCATCGAGCCGTACAGCTTGACGATCTCGACCTGCTGGCCCCTCGCCGCGTACCAGGCGCGCGTCGAGGCGACGTATTTCGTGGCGACCCTCAGGCGCCCCTCGACGGGACCCGCGCCGACCTTGCCCGCGACCATCATCCGGCAGCGCGCGATGCGCAGGTCGAGCGGCTCGTAGATCCCCTCGCCACCGCTCTCCATCAGGACGTCCTTGCCGGCAACACCCAGGTCGGCCGCCCCGTAACGCACGAAGGTCGGCACGTCGGTGGCGCGAATGATGACCAGTTTCACCGCCTCGGCAGCGGTGTCCAGGATCAGTTTGCGGCTCGTGGCGGGATCGTCGAGCGGCAACACGCCGGCCTTCGCCAGCAACGGCAGGGTCTCATCGAGGATCCGACCCTTGGAAAGTGCGATCTTCAACATCGCCGGACCGTCGTCGCCCGCCACGCCCCGGGACCGGAAGCGGACATCAGGAAGGGATCCGCTTGATATTGGCCCCGAGCTGGGCCAGTTTCTCCTCGATGGTCTCGTATCCCCGGTCGATGTGGTAGATCCGGTCGACCACGGTCTCGCCCTCTGCGGCCAGCCCGGCGAGGATCAGGCTGGCCGAGGCACGCAGGTCGGTCGCCATCACCGGCGCCGCGCGCAGACCCGCGACGCCGCGAATGAACGCCGTGTTGCCCCGCACCTGGATGTCCGCTCCCATGCGCTGCATCTCCTGCACGTGCATGAA
>JAJDOJ010000045.1 GCA_022340215.1 Gammaproteobacteria bacterium | reverse complement strand
GTGTTTTCCGGGCCATGGAATCTGTGCGCGTAGCGGTAATTTTGCGGGGGTTTGCGATCGACTGCGCAAAACCCCTCGGAATTATCCTAGCTCCATAGCCGGTGCGGGTTCGAGCAACCTCAAAACGGTGAAACTTCAGTTCACGGAATTGTATCCGTGTATTTTTTCAAGGTTCACTATATGCTTGAAGTTCCAACTCACCAGGACGTCCACACGATTTATTGTAGCTGTTGCGATGTGTTGTGCATCCACTCGACTTTTCCGAGACACAACACCTTCTTTCAGGTACGTTTCTGCCAGGTCGCCCGCTTCTTCCGTAAATTCTATGAGTTCCATGTGGTCCCTCGGTACCGAAAGCAAAACATCGCGAACAGCTTGCGGTGCCGATTCCAGTTCCGCAACGGTGAGATTTGAAACTACGAGCACCGTTGACCCTGCCTTGAAGGTTTCGAACAACGTCAAAGATCCTTCTTTGAATTCAACATCGAGACATCCGCCGATTACGGACGTATCTGTGTATATTCTACTTTTCATTTTCACTTATGATGTATGGTCTGCCTTCCTGCCCAACATATAATGGGCGGAGAGAATCCGTAATTGCGCTGGGAAAGTCTCTGCCCAAGTGGATGTTCCACAAAGATCCTGCCAAATAAGGTTCTAGAGTATGGAGAGAGTATAGTCCGTCGTCAGATCAATCGGTTGTGGATTCCCCGTGGCAGGTGTATGCAGGGTGCCTGAGGGTCCGTCCGGGATATTTGGTGGAGATCTTCCGTCTAGCATGCTTGCACGCTGCTTGGCATTTAGACGACTGTATGTAGTGACAGCATTGATGGGGCAAGGACAGCCATGGGACGGCGAAAATCTCTGTTTCCGGAGGAAGTACGGGCGGCGATCCGGGTCCGACACTACAGTTATCGGACCGAGCAGACCTATCTGGACCGGATCAGGCGGTTCATTTTGTTCTCTGGCAAGCGGCACCCGGGGGAGATGGGCGAGTCTGAAGTCGGCGAGTATCTTATTCACCTTGCAGCGGAGAGGCAGGTGGCTCCGGCCACGCAGAATCAGGCGCTGAACGCGCTCGTTTTTCTGTACAGGCACGTTCTCGACAGGCCGCTGGATCTGATCGACGGTGTGGTTCGCGCCAAGCGGCGCGAGAGGCTTCCTGTGGTCCTGACGCGTGATGAGATTCAGCGCGTGCTTTCGAACCTTGACGGGGATCACTGGCTGGTGGCCTGTCTGCTCTACGGCTCCGGGCTCAGATTGATGGTGTGTATGCGGCTGCGCGTCAAGGACCTGGACCTGTCCCACCGAGCGATCTACGTACGCGACGGCAAGGGCGGAAAGGATCGCGTGGTTACGCTGCCTGAAGACCTGCTTCTACCGCTGCGTCGTCAGTTGGTGAAGGTTCGAGGGGTACACGAGAAAGATCTGGCAGTATGTCTTTCCCGCCTCGAAACGATCGACGGACCCCCGCTCCGGTGAGCATCGTCGCCATCATCTTCACGAAAGCAGCGTGCAGAAGGCGGTCAAGCTCGCATTGAGAAAAGCCGGCGTCGACAAGCCGGCCAGTTGCCACACGTTTCGCCACGCCTTCGCGACCCATCTGCTCGAACGCGGCGCGGGCATCCGAACGGTTCAGGAGCAACTGGGGCACAGCGACATCAGGACCACCCAGATCTACACGCATGTGATCCGGCGGGGTGGGAATGGCGTGATCAGTTCGCTGGATGGTCTGCTGTCGCGGTAAATCGTACGGCGCGTCGAATGTTCCGGGACAGTAGCCGGTTTGCCGACCCGGTGTGTGATCGATTAAGGCGATTGCCGGAAAATGACATACCAGATCGCGCCGGATTTTCGTTCGTCATCAAGGCGCGACAACAGGCGCATAGTCGAACTATGTAACGGTTGTCGCAACACAGAGGACGAACGAAAAGACAAGCAGGATGGTATGTCATTTGACAGAAATCGCCTAAGCGTTGAATCATGTCGGTCATGGGGTCGGAAGGGCGAAGCAACAAGGATTCCAAACCCTGCGGACGAGGCGAGGGACCTCCGGGATCAGGCGAACACCACCCAGGTTGTGGCGATGTACTTGACACCTTTCTTTAACTGCACGCCGCGGTGCTCGTGGGTCCAGAAGGGGGGGAAGAGGATGAGCTTGCCCTTGTGCGGGGTGATTCGGACATCCTGAAAAAGGAACTCTGTCTCCCCGCCGGGCCCGTCGACGTCGTTCAGGTACCAGACGGCGACGAGTTGCCGCTGGCTGAACTGGTGGCTGCCGCCGTCGATGTGCCAGTGGTAGTACTCGCCCGGGTCAGTGCGCTGAATGGCGTAACCCATGTCCTTGAACGGGCCCTTGAAGTAGGGAAAGCCCTCGCGGAATTCGAGCATCGCGCGGCCCAGGGAGCGAAACAGCGTCCTGTCGATGTCCTTCCAATGCGGTTTGCCGCTGACCACCAGATCGGTCGACTTCTTGATGCTGTCGTCCTCGTGCATCGACTGTCCGATCCTTCCCGGATACTGCTCTTCTCGCGCGGCCTCGAAACGCGCGACCATCTCGTCGCAGACCGCATCCGGCAACGCCGCGTCCTGCTCGAAGATGAAGCTGTGAGGTTTGACCTCGCGCAACGTGGACAAGCGCGTGCGGATCGAGCTGTCGTGGTACATGGGGCTACGCCGTCAGGCGTCGTGATTCGACGTAATGCTCCAGCGGTTGACGGGCGTCCTCGCCGTGCGAGTGATGGATCTCGAGCATACCCCTGGCGGTTTCCAGCCAGTGCGAGCGCCCCGTTTCGACGACCTCGCGCATCGCGTCCAGGCTCCCGCCGCCGGCCCATTCGTCGTAGGCCATGCCGATCCCCGGGAAGAGGTCCTTGCGCATGGCGGTGAGGTTGGCCATGTAGAAGTGTAGCGAGGCCTCGGCGCCGCTGTAGATCAGTGCGGGCAGGGTGGTCAGGGTGTCCGCGAGGTGATCCCTCACCGCCCGCGCCATGATCTCCGCTCGGGAGCACGATGCCGCCATCACCAGCTCTCCCCACTGATTGCCAAGCAGCTCGCCGGCTTGAACCTCGCCAATCTCATGCTGGACGACCGGCTCCACCTCGGTCTCCATCATTGCTTCAAGCGCCCTCTGTACGTCGTGATCGAAGTCGTAGAACGAGATGGCGCGTTGCATGGCGTTTTCGTACTGGTGCCATTGCCATTCCTGGAACTTTTCCCAGATCATGCGGGTCAGCGATTCCTGGCGGACGTAGATGGTTTGTCCCAGGGTCATTGCCGGTGGGGAGGTCAGGTCCCGGGCCAGTTCCTTTCCTGCGACCAGGATACGGTATTCGTCGTGGTCGCTTCTGTCCTTGAGATGGCCTAGAAAGAAATGGGCCGTGCCCCGGCGCCCGATACCGCCGCTGTAGACGAATCCCTCTTCCAGCAGATGGCTATTGACGGCATCGGCATCGAAGGGTTCGAGCCTGTCGCCGTCGATCTCGATTGGCCGGTATTGCTCTTTCTCCAGGTGTTCCCAGCGCTGTTCGCGTTCGGTCAGCCAGCTTCCGATCTCTTCCTTCGAAATATTGTTCTCGAAACCCAGCCCCTTCTCCCAGCGAAACAGCTCCCGCATTTTCAGCAGATAGATGCACAGCGTGTAATCGGAGGCGTGTTGTGCGTCGGTGATGTCGCAGTTGTGCTGTATGGTTTCGCGCAGCTTTCGTGTGTTCAGTGCCATCCTGACCTCAAACCTCAAGTATCCCGCGAATCCGCACCCGGGTCCGATCGCACGGGTCGACCAGACTACAGGTCCTTGAGCGGAATAAAAACCACCAAAAATCAATGGGTAAGATCGGCCTCCATTGCATTATACTACCTTCGGCAATAGGTGAGGCGAGCCGCGTACCTGCGGTGGAGGATGAATCATGGCGCGGCTGAAGTCCCGTTGGAACCAGAAAGACAGGCAACGCAGCATCGACGATATCGCCGGGGCGATGGGCGCGAACATCTGGCGCATCGCGGGCGACGGACTCCTGAATCTGGAGAACGAGGGATTCGAGACCAAAACGCATTCCCAACGGCTCGACGTGATCTGCGAGTTCGTCGTCTACCTCATTCATATGACTGACAGGCTGCTTTACGGTGAATACGAGGAAGACGTGCGCCGGGCGTTCATTGTCGCCCTGGCGAGACAACTCGTCAGTCTGATTGACGATAATCGCCAGGACGCGAACGGGCCGGGTGACTATCGCGAGGAGACGGTCGCATTCATCAACGATCGAATGACCGAATACTCGGAGTTCGCTTTTGACCGCGACGAGGGGCCGGGATTCGGCCTGCGGCGTAATCTCGGTCAGCATGTGCGGGACCGTATGGGCGCGAAGGACAACAAGTGGATCCCAGATTACGTGATCGATCTCGAGGCGCCGAAGGCGATGGACGCACTGCAGCGATCGCTGCAAGGGATGACCGAATCCGCGCCGACAATGCGGGATTCGATCGTGCCGGATGGCGGGGTCTGGGGCGAGGGGTAGTCGATCGATCGGCAGAATCACCGCAAACATCGCGGCCAGGCCGAAGCCGCAGGCGGACGCCGGCCAGGTGCCGCGCACCCGGCTGGTGCCGAAGGTGTCAGCAGTTCAGGACTTGACCCACTTGTCGAAGTTACCCGTCTCCTTCTCCTCGCCGTCGGAATAGCCGGCATCGTACGCCTCCGAGACGCGCTGCTCCTCACGCTTCGGGTGACCAAGATAACCGCCCTGCCATCCCAGGACGTATTCCGGGTCAACGCCCATCTCATCCATTTTGGCGGTAGCTTCTCTGTAGTCTTCTCCGGGGTGTGCCATGGTTTTCTCCTCTAGTAGACAATATCCTAACGTGATTCGGTGGTTGTGCACGGGCTGTTACCTGTTTCTCCCGGGCCGGGCGGCGAATTATTCCACAAGCACTTCAATTATTCAGAGATCCCTGGTTCGTCAGACCTGCTCGTCGATCTGACCCACCGACTTCGGGATTCTCCAGTCGACGCGCGACCGCGGATACCGACAGATCCAGACCAACGCCGGCCGCGAGAAGCCCCTTGCGGTGCATGACGCCATACTTCGCTCCGGCCCCCGGGTACACGCATTGATCGGTATATACGCGTCATCGCCGGTTGCTTCAGGTTCCGAAAGCATGGTTGATTCTTTTATAAAATCAACAAGATACTCTGAAATATGATCGGCGGAGAATAACCGGTTTGGGGGCGTCCCTGAATATCCCCAAGGGGGGGATGGAACGTCGCGATCGCGGCGGAGCACGCACTGACGGTACGGGCCGGCGCATCCATCGTGATGACAAGTTTCTGAAAATCCGCCGAAAACACCCCGTGAGAGTCCCACCAACGGGGTATTCTTGCCTCGTAATGCAAGTGGTTACTATCTACCCCTGCCATGGGTCCCCGGGATGTGCCATCCTTGCAGACTTGCAAGGGCCTGCGCTGCCCCGAGTGACGCTGTCCAGAACTTCATAGCGGTAAACAGGGAGACGGTCGAATGGGTGATACCCCCGCACAGCATCAAGAAGCCGAGTTACAGATGAACTTAAACAGTGGCATGGCCGCGTTCGAGGCGAAGCATTTCTCCCGGGCCATGCAACTGCTGTCACCACTGGCTGCCCGAGACAATGCCGAGGCGCAGCACAGGCTGGCGATCATGTATCAGAACGGTCTTGGGGTTGTGGCCAATCCCGAGGCTGCCGTGAACTGGATGCGCAAGGCGGCGGAAGCGGGACACGCCCTGGCGCAACACGGAATGGGATTCATGTACATGGAAGGCGACTGCGTGGAGCAGAACGGCGCGGAAGCGGTGCGCTGGTTCACCAAGGCCGCCGAGCAGGGTCTGGCCGGTTCGCAGGCCACGCTGGCCATGATGTACGACGAGGGCCGGGGTATCGAGCGTGATCCCGAGAAGGCCCGGGAATGGTACAGAAAGGCGGGTTTCGAGAGGTCCTGAGGGAAGATTTGGGGGCTCCGCCCCCCGGGTGAACTGAACCATGCGACCGGCACACATCATCTCCATACTGGATCGGGAATTCCTGGGCGCCCGCGAGGGCCATCACACGCCGGTGATGCTGTGGGGCCCGCCCGGGGTCGGCAAGTCGCAGATGGTGGCGCAGATCGCCGAGCGGCATGGGGTCCCGGTAATCGACATCCGGCTCTCGCAGATGGAGCCCAGTGACCTGCGGGGTATTCCGTTTCGCATTGGCGAATCCGTGGAGTGGGCCGTGCCGGCGATGCTACCGGATGAAACGCGGCACGGGTCGCAGGGCGTCCTGTTCCTCGACGAGATCACCTCGGCCGCACCCAGCGTTTCGGCCGCCGCGTATCAGCTCATTCTCGATCGCCGGCTGGGGCACTATTTCGTCCCCGAAGGCTGGGCGATCTTCGCGGCCGGTAACCGCCAGGGCGACCGGGGTGTGACCTATACCATGCCCGCGCCGCTGGCCAACCGCTTTTCCCACTACGAGGTTGAGACCCATCTGGACGATTGGGTGTCCTGGGCGTACGGTAACGGCATCGACGAGCGCGTGATCGGATTTCTGCGGTTTCGGCCCGACCTGCTGTTCGATTTCGACCCCGCCCACAATCCGGTGGCGTTTCCCTCGCCGCGCTCCTGGGAATTTGCGCACCGGGCGCTGCAGAAATTCATCGATCGCAGCGATCTGCTGTCGGGCGCCCTGCAGGCCTGCGTCGGACCGGCGGCCGGCGTCGAACTCGGGGCCTTCGTGGCGAGCCTGGACCAGATGCCGGACCTGGAGGCGATCCTGCGCGGCGAGGAGGCTTCTGTGCCAGAGGAGATCGACCTGCAATATGCGGTCGCCGCGGCGCTTGTCGGGCGTGCCATCCGTGCGCGCGGTACCGCCCAGGCGGACGAGACCTACAGCCGGATCCTGGAATACGCCCGGCTTTTTCCGCAGCGCGAGATGGGGGTGATGATGGTTTCGGACATGCACCGCGCGATCGGCGAGGCCCTGTTTCAGTCCCCCGCCTTCTCGGCCTGGGCAAACGATATCGCGGACCTCATGCTCTATGAGACGTAGACGCAGTCCTTCGCAACTTGCGTCCAGCCCGGCGTATCGCGAGTAATCGTTTCGTGGATCTCCAGTCGATCGAGAACAAGCTGTCGGCGGCGCGCACGCGGCTGATACTCGACAAGCCCTTCCTGGGCGCGCTGGTCCTGCGCCTGCCCCTGGTCGCGGCGGACCCGAAGTGGTGCCGCACCACGGCGACGGACGCACGCAAGTTCTATTTCAACCCGGAGTATATCGAGGCCCTGCGGTCCGACGAGACGCAGTTCATTCTGGCGCACGAGGCGCTGCACTGCGCCCTGTCGCATTTCGCGCGGCGCGCGCATCGCATCAAGCACCGCTGGGATCTCGCCTGCGATTTCGCCATCAATCCGCTGCTGGTGGGCGACGGGCTAGTGCCGCCGCCCGGCATGCTGATGGAGGACAGCTATCGGGGGATGACCGCCGAGGAGATCTATCCCTTTCTGGAGGATAAGGACGACGAGTCCAAGACCCTGGATCAGCACGTCTACGACCGGGACGAGGCCGACGAAGGCAAGCGCGACGCCGGTGGCGGGGAAAACAAGGCCCCGAAAGACAATCCGCGGGACGGGGGACAGACGGCCAACGATCGGCCGGAGGCCGTCCCGGACACCGAACGGGGCGGCGCGCCGCAGCCACCCCCACTGAGCAGTTCGGAACGCGAGGCGCTTGCCGTACAATGGCAGCAGCGCCTGGCCGGCGCGGCTCAACAGGCCGCCCAGGCGGGCAAGCTCGGTGGCGAACTCGCGCGCATGGTGGATTTCCTGCTGCAGCCACAGTTGCCCTGGCGCATGCTCCTCGCCCGCTACATGACCACCGTCGCCCGGGACGACTACAGCTATTCGCGTCCGAATTCCCGGCGGGGCGACCCGGCTATCCTGCCGTCGCTGCGCAGTGCACAGATCAATCTCGTCGTCGCGCTCGACGTCTCGGGTTCCGTGTCAGGGACGGAGATGACGGAGTTCCTCTCGGAAGTGGATGCACTCAAGGGACAGATGCGCGCCAGGATCACGCTGCTGGCCTGTGATGCGAAACTCGCCCCGGATGCACCGTGGTGCTTCGAGCCCTGGGAGGCGTTCGCACTGCCGCGCTCGTTCAAGGGTGGTGGCGGTACCAACTTCAATCCGGTATTCGAGTGGGTCTCGGCGCAGGACATGCAGCCCGACCTGCTGGTGTACTTCACCGACGCGCAGGGTAGGTTCCCGGATCTTGCGCCGGCCTACCCGGTCATCTGGCTGGTCAAGGGAAAGACACCCGTACCCTGGGGGCAACGGGTGCAGCTGAACTGATGCAGTTGTCCGGCGAAGACACCCTGCGTCTCAACGTACTACTCGCCCTGGATCTTCAAGCGGTCCGAATCGACGAGTCACGCATGGTCGTGCACGCCCTCTCCGACAAGGGTGAGGCGAAGGTAAAGCTCTATCCGACCGGCCGGGACGAACCCTATCTCAAACTGGTCCGGCAAACGCTTTCGACCCGTTTTCTCGGTTCCCCGGGGGGGTTCCCGGTCTATCTGCGGCGGTGGACCCGCATGGGGCAGGCGCGCAGTGACAGCCTGGAAAGACTGTTGCTGCTGGGCGAGCCCGAGGCCGTTGCCGCGGTGGTTCACGCCCCGGGTCTGACCAACGAGATCGCTCGACGCGCCTGGTGGGCGGACCCGACCGCGCCCAACGCCAGGCGTATGCTGGAGCGCGAGGCCGTCGCCGGCGGCTCGATGGGTCCGCACCTGGCGGCGTTTCTCCTGGAGTTCCTGCCCTTCGAGGAAGAGCCGCAGGACATGATCGATTCGGTACGCCTGATTCTGCAGCCGGGGTTGACGAGCCGGGAGCAGCGCGATGCGCTCTGGGCGCGCTGCAATCGGAAGAACTCGTACTATGTCGGATTTCTGGCCGCCATTCCGGACGCGTTGCCGGAACCCGTCTCGCCATATCCAGGCGTGGCGGGCGTGGAGGCCGCGCTGGAGCCCCTGATCAACTCGGGCAATCCCTTTGCGCGACAACTCGTCCGGGTGCTGGGCGCGGCGGGTCAGCGCTATCTGCTGACGGCGGAAAAGGTATTGCGAAAACCGGTAAACCAGGACGTCGTTGTCGCGTTGCTCGACACGGTCGGGGACTATTTCGCCGGCGTGCGGCCGGACGAGGAACGCAGGCGCGCATACTCGGCCATCGACGTGGCGGCCGGGGAGTTCTTCGGGGACAACTGTCCCGATGAACTGAAGGCGGTCCTCGAAAGGGCGCCGGCGCAGCGCGAACGCCTGCGCGCGATGGTGTCGCTCTCAATGATCGGCGAGCAGCTCGTGGCGCCGATCTTTGGTGTGACGGATTCGATCGGTACCGTCATGCGCAGGAAGATCGAGCCCGTGACCGGGCCGATACTCGAACAGTTCGCCCTGTTGAGGTCGGACGATTGAGGCCGGAAGGAGGCCCGATGGAGCGGTTACCCATATTTCTCGATGTCAAGGAACAGCCCTGTCTCGTCGTCGGCGCCGGGGCGGTCGCGGCGCGCAAGGCCGCGCTGCTGAGCGTCGCCGGCGCCAGTGTGATCGTCGTGGCGCCGGCGGCGGGGCGCGAAATGCAGGAGCTTGTCGATACCGGAAAGGCCCGGATCGAGTCGCGGCCATTCGTTGCGGAGGATCTCGAGGACAAGGCACTGGTCATTGCCGCGACGAACGATGCCTTGATAAATCGTGAGATCGCCGAGCTGGCGCGGGCCCATTTCATTCCGGTCAATGTCGTCACCGGGTCGGGGGACGGCAGCTTCGTCATGCCCTCGATCATCGACCGTTCGCCGGTGCAGATCGCCGTCTCGACCGGCGGGGCGTCCCCGGTCCTGGCGAGGTTGCTGAGAACGCGACTGGAGATCTGCACCCCGGCGGCCTACGGGCGCCTGGCGAGGCTTGTCGAGTCTTGCCGGGCCAGGGCCAAGGAGGTGTTTCCACGGGTCGAGCGGCGCCGCGCGTTCTGGGAATCCGTCCTGGAGGGGCCGATCGCCGAGATGGTCTTCGCGGGCCGCGACGACGCAGCGCGCGAGGAACTGCGCCGCCTGCTCGACGAGGCGGAGGGGGAACCACCGCACAGCGGTGAGGTCTACCTGGTGGGCGCCGGACCCGGGGACCCGGACCTGTTGACTTTCCGGGCCGTGCGTCTGATGCAGAAGGCGGACGTGGTGGTCTACGACCGGCTCGTCTCTCAACCGGTGCTGGACCTGGTGAGGCGGGACGCCGAGCAGTATTACGCGGGCAAGGAGCGCTCCCGTCACGCGATCCCCCAGGAAAACATCAACCAGTTGCTGGTGAGGCTCGCCCGGGAGGGCAAGCGTGTCCTCCGGCTCAAGGGTGGCGATCCCTTCATCTTCGGTCGTGGCGGGGAGGAGATCGCCTCCCTGATCGAGGAAGACGTCCCGTTCCAGGTGGTGCCCGGCATCACCGCGGCGGCCGGCTGCGCGGCCTACGCCGGTATCCCGCTAACCCATCGCGACTACGCCCAGGCCTGCATCTTCGTCACCGGCCACCTCAAGGACGGATCGGTCGACCTCAACTGGGAGATGCTCGCGCACGAGCGACAGACCGTCGTGTTCTACATGGGGCTGCACGGGGTGCGGGTCATCTGCGAACAGTTGAAGATCCATGGATTGGCCGGTTCGACGCCCGCGGCCCTGATCACCCAGGGCACCACACCGGATCAGCGTGTTCTGCTCGGCGACCTGGAGAGCCTCCCCGGATTGGTCGAGAACAACGACGTGAAGCCCCCGACACTGATCATCGTCGGCGAGGTCGTGCGGTTGCACGAAAAACTGCAGTGGTTCCACCCCGAAACCGATGTCACGGCGGAGGCGGTCAGGAACTATTCCGGCGTCTCCGGGCTTGACGGGAGGGATTCGTAATCGAACTGCTCGGCGAGGGTAAGGCGAGGCCCGAGCTGAACATCTACGACGCCGCTGGTATCGTCAGCGCACTGGGGCCGGTGACCGCGCCCTGAGGCGTGAGGGCTCCGGAGTTCAGCCCATACAGCGATGCCTTTTCCTGCGGCCGACCCTCACCGAGCGGCCTTTGCGAAACCAGAGATGCTTGAGAAGGCGGTGGAGATTCCGTCGGTATGGGCTATGGTTTATCCATTTCACCAGTCCCGAGTGCACAGACAAAACCGCCTGCACGAAAGCGACCATCAAGGCCTTCGATATCCGGCAGGGGAGGGAGAAACGGTTTTCACTGTTTCTAGGAGCCTGTCGGACTGAGGATTAATCTACTGCGCTGATGGGAGTTCGGCTCAAATGCCCCCGATTTTTCGTTGCGTAGGCCCACTATGCGCCTCAAAATCGTGAACATTCGATCTCGCTCTCCCATCATGCTCGCTACGATCACCTAAGTCCGACAGGCTCCTAGAGCGAGGACCGGGTCTCTATCGACTCGAGCCGCAGTCGTGAATCGGGTATAGCACAGCGCAGAGCCAATGGCTCTCGCGTGCCACGTTGGACTGCATTCAGGCAGCCGTCGATTGATGCAGGTTGTTGTCCTGGATATTGGTGATCACCGCCGACAGGGCCCGGTCGAAGCAGGAGGTTTCCTCGATCAGGCGGGATCGGCCCTCGCGCAGGTCGTCCAGAAAACCCGCTAGATCGACCTCGAGGGCGTCGTGACCTTTCCGGTCGGCAAACAGCAGCTTTCCCGTGTCCTTGAGAATGGTCGACAGCTTGAGGCGACGTTTGGCATGATCCTCGCCCCGGTAGATCTCGAACCAGGAGCGCGGTTTCACCTCCGCTGGGATTCGGTCGAGAAGATCCTTCACCAGGTCTTCGGGCGTGCCCGCGTTGGGGTCCACCTCGGGTAGCAGGTTCTCGATATTCGGTACGGGGAGATCTTCGGGGATCTCCGCACCTTCGACGACGGCGGCCTCTCGTTCCTCGGTTTCCTCATTCAGGAGATTGCCGGACCACGCATGGAACCAGTCGCGGAATCGCGACAGGATGCCTTTCTGACCTTCCTGGAGGGTAAAGGACTCCGACAGCGTGTCGCTGATCTCGTCGAAGAAGGTTTCGTCCTTACCGATCAGCGCCTCCACCTCGGCACGGGTCCGTTCCGGCTGCACGGCCTCGATGATGTGCCTGAGCGCACCGACGGCTTCCCCCCAGTTTTTCGAGTCCTTGCCGTCCCTCAGGTACAGCATGCCCATGTAGGGTGCCCAGCACTTCAGGATGAACTGGATCCCCTCGGCGGGTACCTGTTTCTTGCGAATGAAGTGATTGACTGTAGAGATGACGTGCCGCTTGGCGGCGGAGCGGCGGGCCTCTCGTACCGCTTCCTGAAGGGTCCGTACCTCGTTCTCCTCGGCTTCCGAGCTGTCGCGTGCGGTCAGTTCGGCGAGTTTGCGCAGGGCGTCTTCAAAGGGCTGCGTGTCGGTATCGAAGTCGGCGAGGATGGTTTCGACGATACTCTGGAGCCGGAAGAACAGCGGGTCGTCCCGGTCTTCGAGCCCGATGCCGATCTGAACCAGCTCGTTGAGGACGCGTCGCGCGGGATGGTCCGGGTGCTGGAAGAAATTGAAATCGAGCAGGGCCAGCTTGATGATCGGGATCTGCAGCCGGGAGATCAGCGCCTTGATCGCGTCGCTGACCGAGTTGTCCTCGAAAAGACCCTGAAAGATCTGGCTGACGAAGTCGATGACGCGCTCTTCGCCCTCGGTAATCTTCCACGTATCGCCGCTCCCGGCTTCCCCGGAATAGGCAGCCGCCAGTTGCCCCTTGATCTCGTCCGCCGCCAGGGCGACACCGTCTGCCGACGCCGCGCGCTGCACGGCGGTGAGCGCCCGCACCACGGGACTCGTCGAAGCGACCGCCGCGAACAGGGCAGGCTGACTACCGGTCGCGGTGGGATGTGGGGCCTGTCCGGCAGGTCCTCCTGCGATGTAGGATCGCAATGCCCCCAGGGCACCGGAATCAATGCCGCCGGACCCCGCCGCCTGGGGTGCGGCGCCGATCCCCGGGTAGAGACCGGATTCATAGCCGGCGCGGGGATCGAGGTGTCTGGCCTGTTCGACGGAGGAGCCAGCGGTTCCTTCCGGCGCCCATCCGGCTGGGATCTGCGGGTGTGCACCCGTCGGCATGCGTTCGGACCTGACGGCATCGCGGGCCTTCAGCGCGTGCCGCATGAGGTGGTCCGAAGCCAGGACATCCCCGTCGATTAGGAGCTGGTTGACGGCCTGGTAGAATTTTTCGATTCCCGCAGCGATGTACCCGTCCAGCAAGCCAAACAGGATCAGTTTGCTTTCGGTCTCCAGGTCCATCGCGGACAGCGCCTGCTCGATGGCCTTGTAAATCTTCTCGGGGTGGAACCCCGTGGGCTCGATTCGCGCCCCGCTCAGGAGTGCAAGTTCGGCAAGACGCAGGTCGAGGTGGAGGAGCAGCTCGCGGTAGGACTCGTTGGCCTTCTGGATGCCCCGGGTACTGGCTACGGCGAGATCCATGGCGTCTGCGCCAACCAGCGACAGCCCGTCGATGTCGTCGAGCGCGGGGAGTTGGGCCGTTCCCGGCCGACCCTTCACCAGTCCACCGAGCAGGGTGTCGATCGCCTGGGAACGGATGGTCTCGTAGTGCGTGCTGAAGGTATCGAGCGCGTCGTAGCGCGTATACATGTTCTCGGCGTTAGGATCGGAGCGAAACTCGGGGTCGCGCGCCCTTTTCAGCGTCTGTTCGAAGGTCGCGCCCATCATGTCGCTCGCCCGAGCCCTCAGTTTCGGGATGAGTGTTGAGTATTTGGCGTTCTCGTTCATCGCATTCAATGAAATTTTCCGGAACGCACCCCGGTCCGTCGTCGCCGGGCACGGGGTCAGACACGTTCCGCGTGATATTGGATTAAAGCATATACCGATTTGAGGGTAGGCGCATTGAGAAAAGTCCATATTATCAGACCACTTAGCCGCGCATCCATGCCGCCTGTCGGTACCTGCTCGGGACCGGCGGGTCGGCTCCGCAGGGGTTTCGCCGGGTCGCGAACTCCCTGTAGAATTGGACCGAAATCGATTCTCGATCTGTTTGCCACGGGTGTCCCCGAGCCTATCCGGGTAGGGGATGAAACGGGAAGCCGGTGTGTTGAGAAACGCAAGTCCGGCACTGCCCCCGCAACGGTGATCGGGTCTGGCGCGGGTCACGACGCCACTGTGTGATGACACGGGAAGGCGATCCGCGCTGCTGTTCTTCCTCCGTGAAGAACGACCCGTCAGTCCGGAGACCGGCCCGCGGCATCTGAGTTCCGGTCGCGGCGGGCGAGCGGGGCAGAGCCAGCGGCGGCCCCCCGTGCTCGCTTTGTCTCTCCACGCTTCCTATTGTCCGGCTGTCGTCGAGGTCCCCCGTGTCGAGGGACCAGGGATGGATAGGTTTCGGAAGCATGAAGTGGACAGCGGCTCTCCTCTCGGTGGCAATGGTGGGGCACGTCGGCGCCGAGGAGATCGAGACCCTCGATCCTCTCGAGGTTACGGCCACGCCGGAGCGCACGCGCCGTGTCGGCGACGTGGACCTGGCCGAGACGCCGGCGGTGGTCACCGTGATCAGGCGCGAACGCTTCGAGGGAAGCTTGACCAGCCTGGGTGAGGTCATCGAAGCGGAGACAGGTGTTCAGGTACGGCGTTCGGGGGGCCTTGGCAGTATCTCCGAGGCCTCGCTGCGTGGCGCATCGAGCCAGCAGGTCATGGTCTATCTCGATGGACTGCCACTCAACCAGGCCTTTGGCGGGGGGGTCGACCTGAGTCGGGTCAGCCTCGCCTCGGTCGGTGCCATCGAGATCTATCGCGGTATCACCCCGATACAGTTTTCCCGGGCCTCCCTGGGCGGGGCGATCAATATCCGTACCCCCCGCGCGAGTGAGGGGAATCGGACCTCGACCAATGTCGGGTACGGATCGTTCCACACCGTGGAGGCGGGCCTGCTGCATCAGGGAGAGCACCGCGGTTGGGAAACGGTGCTTTCGGCCGACTACCTGAACTCGAAGAATGATTTCACCTTCGTCAACGACAACGGCACGGACCTCAACTCGGGTGATGATCGCGAGGAGCAGCGCAACAACGCCCAGGTGGAGCGAGGCGGGGGGCTATTCAAAACCGGTCGCCGTCTCGGCGACGACGTCCGGCTCGACCTCATGGTCACGGGTTTCGGCAGGGATCAGGGACTGCCGAGTGTCGACAACAGTCCCGATACCGTGGCAACCCTCGATACCCGGGAGTTCAACGGCAACCTGCGGCTGAGTGCGGAGACACTGGCCGACACTCCCTGGAACGGCAGCCTGAGGCTGTACGGCGGAACCGTGCGAGAGGACTTCGACGACAGTCTCGCGCAGATCGGACAGATCGCGAGCGACACCCTCGATCATACTCACCGATACGGCGCGCAGGCCTATGCCGAGCGTGCCGTTCTCGACAGCACCATCGCCGCGATCCTCGACGTGAGCCGGGAGACCTACGAGTCGGAGGACCAGCTCGATCGCAGGGAAACCCGCGAGGCGTCACGCAACTCGCTGGAAGCCGGGATGCAGGCATCTCTGTTCTGGTTCGACCAGCGACTGCTCGTCGTCCCGGCCCTGCGCTATCTGGTCAACCAGGACGCGTTCGGTGACCCCTCGGGGCCACGTACCGAATCCTGGTGGAGCCCGCAACTGGGTCTCAAGTACGAGGTCACCCCCGGGCTGGACCTGCAGGCAAATGCGGGGCGCTACGCCAGGCCCCCGAGCTTTTTCGAGCTCTTTGGCGACCGCGGGTTCATCATCGGCAACAGCGAGCTCGAGGCGGAGTCCGGCATCAATCTGGATCTGGGCCTTTTGTACAACGCCTACGCCCCGGCTGCCTGGCTCGACAGCGTCGAGTTGCGCGCCACGGGCTTCTACAGTGACGTCGACGACCTCATCGCCTTCGTCTTCGACGCGCGCGGCGTGGGTAGATCCGTCAATATTTCCAGCGCCAGCATCGTCGGGCTGGAGCTCGGTACTACCCTGACGTTTCCCTCCGATACCCTGATGACCGTCAACGCGACGTTTCTGAACCCCGAGAATAGTAGCGACGTGGCCGCGTTCGACGGCAAGCGGCTCCCGGGGCGCTACACAACGGACCTGTACCTGAGGCTCGACCAGTTCCTGGGCCGGTTCAAGTTCTATTACGAGTTCCTGTACCAGAGCGGCCTGTTCTACGACCGGGCCAATCTGCTTCCCGCGACCAGCGTGAACAAGCATAGCGTCGGAGTCGCCGGAGAATTCGGGCGCTGGCGGCTAGGCTTCCAGGCGGAAAACCTCACGAACCAGAACTTCGAACAGTTCAACGGCTTTCCGACACCGGGTCGGGCGTTTTTCGGGACGGTGTCATGGCGGTTCGACGGATGACGTGGGATCGGGGTGTGCAGGTCGGGAGATCTGCTTTGAGGGACGGACCGCGGGGGTCGTGAAGCGGGGTTACCCGGGACAATTGAGAAAGGGAGACGTGAAATGTTGAAACTGACAGTGGATTGGTGCGGACAACAGCCGCGGGGGTATGGGCTGCTGGCGATGGCGGCACTCAGGATCAGTCTTGCCTTGACGACGTCATTTGCCGTCGTCGCCTGCAGTGACGGGGGAGGGAATTCGCCGTTTGTGCCACCCCCGAGCGAACCGCGGCAGGTCGCCGTGACCGTGACCGCGGCGCCCGATTTCGGGAGCGGTGCCACCTCGGTCGCCGATGCCGAACCACCTCGGGATGCGACCAGCAACCTGGCGCCGACGATCTCCGATCTGGCGGTTGCCTGCCACGGCCGCTATTTCTATCGGATGGAGCGTTTCGGGGGAAACAACGTCGCCAAGTTCGACGTGGCCGATCCCGCGAACGTGGTGGCGACATCGCAGGGCGAGTCTTTCCAGTTCAGCACCGACGGGGACGAGTCGGGGGACAGCAATCCGTCCGCACTGGTTTTCGCCGGCGACACCAAGGCCTATCTGCTGCGTTACGGGTCGAACAAGGCGTGGATCGTCGATCCGTCAGCAAGTGACGCCGGGGCGTTCAAGACGGGTGAACTCGACCTCGGGGCCTATGCCGCCGGCGGCGGTGTGCCGCACATGCAGGACGCGGTGATCGCCAATGGGCGCCTCTACATCGTGATGCAACGCCTCGACGCGACGTACGTGCCGTCGAATACCGCGTATCTGGCTGTCTTTGACGTCGAGACCGACACCGAGATCGATACCGGCATGGGCGTCGCGGACGGCCTGAAAGGTATTCCACTGGTCTTACGGAACCCGAATTCGATCCAGTATCTCCCGCAGCTCGATACCCTCTACGTTGAGGCGGCGGGCCGCCTGGGGTTTCCTGCCTTCGGGGTCGAGCCCGAATACACAGGGGGTATCGAGACCGTCGATCCGGCGAGCTTCGTCTCCAGGGTCCTGGTCGATGACGGCGAGACGCACGACCATCCCTTCGGACAGGTCTTCCGAATGGCGCTGGTTTCGGCGAACCGCGGCTACTTCATCGGGACCGACAACGCCTTCGCCGACAGCACGCTCTATCGCTTCGATCCGGTTACCGGTGCGGTGCACGGCGACGTCAATGGTCCGATCGCCGTGGCCGGGCTCGCCGGACTCAATTTAACCGGGCTCGCCGCGGGGCCGCTCGGCAAGCTCTGGGTCGGCAACGGTGATCCCGCCGCCCCAGGCCTGGTGGTAATCGACCCGGCCGACGACTCGATCGAGCAGGCGCTCGTGCCGACGGGCTTGAATCCGCTCGAGACCTGCTTCGCCGAGGTGAACTGAAGACAGCAACGAGTGCTCATGCCCAGGAAAGCGTGGACCTGACAGGGCGGACGGTTTTGAGCGTGGGATGACCGGTAACGACCCAGAAGAGACATAACGACAACGCTCAGCGCCAGGCACCAGCGTCATGTTTTGCGCCGTCGATGATGGGTTCGCTGGTGCCTGTCCGCTGCCGCGTTTTGTTCGGCACCGCAGCGTCATGACCCCACCCTGGTGTCGATCCGTAGGGAGCTGGGTTTTCCCAATCTGCTCCACCGCGGTTGCACAGTGTGCCAGCCGCAGAGAGGCTTTTCACCCCGCGAGGTATTGATGTCTTAGCTTCAGGTGTTGGCCTCGTATTGCCACGCTCCCGTCTTGAACATGCCCTGGGGGTCGTGCTTCTTCTTGAGAGCCCGCAGACGCTTCATGGTTTCTTCCGGAAAGACGCGCCGCATTTCTTTTTCATTCACGGGCATGGCGTTGTTGAGATACGTCGTCACGTGAAACGGTTCCAGCGCTTCGACGAAGGTGTCGCACCACTTCTTGCTGGCGGCGCGTTTGCCGTCGTCGTCGTCGGACCAGCCGGTGAGAGCCGAGCACCACAGGCGTCCGCCGCGAGCGCCAAATGAGGTGGAGGCTGGATCAGCCTCGCCCACGGCACCATTGACCTCCATGAAGAGCAGGAACGTACACGTCTTCGACGCGAATTCGGGCTGCTTGCTCCAGGTCCTAACAGCGATGTCGACGATGGCCTGAACTGCCTTGTCGTCACTGGGATCCCAATCTACAAAGACACCCTTGTCCCAGTAGTTGACGTTGTACGGGAAGGCCTCGTCCAGCGCAGCCTGCATCGCTGTGTACGGCAGCTGGGTGTCCTGACGCACCAGCGCCCCGCCGCCATACGCTGCCACCTCGTCACAGGTCGCCGTGGCCGCTTCCTCTGTCTCGCCGACGATGAGAGGAATGACGCCACAGACCGGGTGACCATCTGGGGAGTGGAGGAACGCAAACTGAAGAGTCTCTGTGTCCTTGCGTCCGGGCCTGGCAATGCGCCCCATCCACGACGACATGACTTCGTTTGCCTTGTCGATACCCCACAGTATGGGAGCTGCGCGAATAGCCCCGGCGTTGGGCATGTCGCGGAGCTTCAACACGAATTCGGTAACGATGCCAAAGCTCGCTCCGTTGCCGCGCATCCCCCAGAACAACTCCGGATCCTGGGATTCGTCCACACGGACAACCTCTCCCTCGGCGGTGACCATTTCGTAGCTGACGATGCTGTCCACAACGGCCCCGAGCCAACGACTCAGGTGGCCGATGCCTCCGCCGAGCGCTACGCCCGCGAAACCGGTGTGTGAGACAGAGCCGGTTGCGCAGATGAGGTTGTGAAGTGCCGTCTCGTGGTCGACGTCGCCTCCGTCGGCACCCGCCTGGACATGAACCAACCTGTTCTCCGGATCGACGCGGACGGCGGTCATCTTAACCAGGTCGATTACGAGGGTATCATTCGCCATCCCGTAGGGGGAGTGGGCGCCCTTGCCGCGAACCGTGATGGGTATGTTGTTGGAGCGACAGTACTTCACGGTAGTCGCGACATCCCGTGTGCCAGATGCGACCACGAATCCCAAAGGAGTCATGCGCGTATTCAGGTCGCGATTCCAGCCCCGGAAGCGGGCGGCCTCGAACGCCTCATTATTCTCGCGCGTGACCATCTCTCCGCGTAGCGCTGGCCCGAGCTCATCGAGCCGCTTCTCGGTCATGATTTCGGTCCTTTCGTTGGGGGGGCACGCGCTCATGCTGCAACAGCGGCGCCCCTCGGCCGGGTAAAAGATGCGATTCACCATGCTCCGCGACCGCCGAGAGGTCAACCTCGAGACGGTCACCCCAGGGCGCCAGCTCCTGCGTTGCGGACATGGTTCTCCGAAGCAGCTGTGACGGATTGCTCACACCGAACATCTAAGGCGATTGCCGGAAAATGGCATACCAGATCGCGCCGGATTTTCGTTCGTCATCAAGACGCAACAACAGGCGCATAGTCGAACTATGTCACTGTTGTTGCAACACAGAGGACGGACGAAAAGACAAGCAGGATGGTATGTTATTTGACAGAAATCGCCTAAG
>JAJDOJ010000044.1 GCA_022340215.1 Gammaproteobacteria bacterium | reverse complement strand
CTGTCGGACTTAGGTGATCGTAGCGAGCATGATGAGAGAGCGAGATCGAATGTTCACGATTTTGAGGCGCATAGTGGGCCTACGCAACGAAAAATCGGGGGCATTTGAGCCGAGCTCCCATCAGCGCAGTAGATTAATCCTCAGTCCGACAGGCTCCTAGTAGCGAGCAGGCAAAAATGATCGCCGCCAAACAACCACACTATCATTAACTGATTAACGAGGAAAGACTTTCTTCCGCATTCCCAAGACCCGGTTTCCTCAGCCGTCTAACGATCATGCCAGAGGGACCGCCGGCCATTCAGTGCGCCTCGTCCCAGTTTTCACCTTCCCCCACGTCAACGACCAGCGGCACCGAGAGTTCGGCGGCCGAAGACATGAGCCGGACCACGCCTTTGGTCAGCTCGGTTACTTGCTCCGATTCGACCTCGAAAACCAGCTCGTCGTGAACCTGCATGATCATCCTGGCACTCGCGCCGGACGAATCCAGCCATTCGTCCACCGCGATCATCGCGCGTTTGATGATGTCCGCGGCTGTTCCCTGCATGGGGGCGTTGATCGCGGTTCGCTCGGCGTACTGCCTGCGCTGGGAATTTCTTGCATTGATCTCTGGCAGATACAGCCGCCGACCGAACAGGGTTTCCACGTAGCCCTGCTCTCGAGCCCGTTCGCGTGTCTGCTCCATATAGGCCTTCACGCCGGGGTAGCGCGTGAAATAGAGGTCCACGTACTCCTGCGCCGCGGCGCGCTCGATCCCGAGCTGCCGGGCGAGACCGAAGGCCGACATCCCGTAGATCAACCCGAAATTGATCGC
Organism: Gammaproteobacteria bacterium; assembly: GCA_022340215.1. Classification (NCBI taxonomy): domain Bacteria; kingdom Pseudomonadati; phylum Pseudomonadota; class Gammaproteobacteria; species Gammaproteobacteria bacterium. The sequence continues at coordinate 30,152 of JAJDOJ010000044.1, read as the reverse complement.
CTTGGCGGCGCGGCGCCGTTCGTCGGTCACCTCATCCAGGGAGACGCCGAACACCTCGGCTGCTGTCGCACTGTGGACATCGAGGCCCTCCCGAAACGCCGATTGCAGACCCTCGTCTCCGGAAAGATGGGCCATGATGCGCAGCTCGATCTGCGAATAATCGGCGGCCAGGATACGGTGACCGGGAGGTGCGATGAATGCCTGTCGAATCCTGCGCCCCTCGGCGGTACGGGTCGGGATGTTCTGCAGATTGGGATCCGCCGAGGACAATCGCCCGGTCGAGGCGACGGCCTGGTGGTACGAGGTGTGCACCCGCCCGGTGCGTGGCTCGATCATGGACGCCAGCTTGGTGGTATAGGTCGATCTCAACTTGCTGAGCGAACGGTGCTCGAGCACCAGCCGCGGCAATTCGTACTCGACCGAGAGTTCCTGCAGCACGTCCTCGGCCGTGGAGGGCTGGCCCTTCGGGGTCTTGCGCAGGACAGGGAGGCCCATCTTCTCGAACAGGATCGTCTGTAGCTGCTTGGTCGACCCGATGTTGAACGTTTCCCCGGCCGCCGCCATCGCCTCTTTCTCAATGACCGCCATGCGACCAGCCAGCTCCTCGCCCTGCTTCTCGAGCAGCTTGCTGTCGACGAGAACGCCGTTTCGCTCGACGCGCGACAGGACCGGGATCAGCGGGACCTCGATCTCCTCGTACAGACGGCGCTGGCCTTCCTGCCCGCGCAGCGTCGGCCAGAAGACCTCGTGCAGGCGGAACGCCATGTCGGCGTCCTCCGCGGCGTAAGGCCCGGCTTTGTCCAGTGGCACCTGGTCGAATCCGACCTGGGCGGCCCCCTTGCCCGCCACGTCTTCGTAGTGAATGTTCGTGTGGCCGAGGTGCCTTTCACACAGGGTATCGAGGTCGTGCCGGCTGGCGGTCGAGTTCAGCACATAGGACTCGAGCATGGTGTCGTGGGCGATCCCGCGAAGCGTGATCCCATGATTGGCCAGTACGCTGGCGTCGTATTTGAGGTTGTGCCCGAGTTTAGGGACATCCGGGTGTTCGAGCAGTGGCTTCATGGCGTCCATGACCGTGGCCTCATCGAGCTGTCCGGGCTCCGACGGGTCCTCGTGCCCGAAGGGCAGGTACGCCGCCTCACCGGAGGTGACCGAGAATGACATCCCCACTACCCTGGCCTCCATATAGGCCAGGCTGGTCGTCTCGGTATCGAAGGCCATCAGCGCATGCTCCCGAAGTCTGGAGACCCATTCCCCGAGCGCCTCTTGCGACAGGATGAGCGAATACCGCGCCGGATCTCCAGCGGCACCCCTTTCCGCGTCTCCCTCGGTGTCCAGCTCCTTGAGCCAGGTCCTGAACTCCAGTTCTTTGTAGAGTCCCTTAAGGCGTTCGAGGTCCGGCTCCCGCAGCGTCAGGTCCTTCGGGGTAGTACCGAGATCCAGGTCGTCGTCGATCGTGGCCAGGCGCCTCGACAACGGCAGTTCCGGAGCGGCCTGACGTAATCGCTCTCCCGCCTTGCCCTTGATCTCATCGGCGCGCTCCAGCAGTGCATCGAGGGACCCGTAGGAATTCAACCAGCGTGCGGCCGTCTTCGGCCCGACGCCCGGCACACCGGGGATGTTGTCGACCTTGTCTCCCATCAGGGCGAGGTAGTCGACGATCTGTTCCGGCGCCACCCCGAACCTTTCCTGCACGCCACCGCGGTCCAACCGGGTATCGTTCATGGTGTTCACCAGCGTGACGCCGTTCTGCACGACCTGGGCCATGTCCTTGTCCCCGGTCGAAATAACGACCGGCGTCCCTTCGGCCAGCGCGGCCCGCGTCAGGGTCCCGATCACATCGTCGGCCTCGACACCCTCGATGCTCAGCAGTGGCATTCCCAGCGCCTCCACCAGTACATGCAGGGGTTGGACCTGCTGACTCAGTTCCTCCGGCATCGGCGGGCGGTTGGCCTTGTAGGCGGGATAGAGGTCATGACGAAAGGTCTTGCCCCTGGCGTCGAAGACTACCGCCATCCGCTGCGGGCGGTAGTCGGTCAACAACTTCTTCAACATCGCCGTGACGCCGTAGACGGCCCCGGTCGGCTGTCCCTTTCCGTTGCTGAGCGCCGGCAACGCGTGAAAGGCACGATAAAGATAGGAGGAACCGTCGACCAGGACGAGGGGCGGACGTTCGGATTCGGGTTTCGGCATGGATCGGTTCCCGGTAACGTGTCGGGTAATCGCGCAGAATCATACCGCTTCACCGGTGACAAACACAGCCGAAGCACTTCGCGCATTCCTGCATCGAAGGCACATTTTCCCTGTAGGTTCTGCTAATATTGCGCCCGATCCCGACAAAGCCAAACGAGCCGCAGGAATTTACAAGTAGTGATCGATACGCTGAGGAAGGCGCGGCGCGGATTGGACACAATCAGCGCGTGGACCGGACCGGCGATCGCCTGGCTTACCCTGGCGATGGTTCTGGTGACCTTTCTCGTCGTCGTGCTGCGTTACGGTTTCGATCTGGGCTGGATCGCGATGCAGGAATCCGTGACCTACCTGCACGCCACCGTTTTCATGCTCGGCGCCGCCTACACGCTGCGGTACGACGCCCATGTCCGCGTCGACATCTTCTACCGACGCTTCGGCCCCCGGGGGCGCGCCTGGATCGACCTGCTCGGGACCGTCCTGTTCCTGTTTCCCCTGTGCGCGTTCCTTATCTGGTCGAGCTGGGACTACGTCAGGGTCGCCTGGGTGCTTCACGAAGGGTCGCGCGAGGCCGGCGGATTGCCCGGTGTCTACCTGCTGAAGACCCTCATCCCCCTGATGCCGCTGCTGCTCATCCTGCAGGGCCTGTCGATTCTGGCCAAGAGCCTCCTTACACTCGTCGCGGACGGGGATGCGGAGACCTGAGGCATGATGGCGTTACCGCTGTTCGGCTGCGTAGTGGCGGTCCTGCTGGCGGGTTACCCCGTGGCCTTCACACTGGGGGGAATCTCGCTCCTCTTTGCGTTTGCGGGCACGCTCGCAGGCGGGTTCGATCCAGCCTATCTGCAGGCGCTGCCCAGCCGCGTCTTCGGCATCATGACCAACGTGACGCTGATCGCCGTGCCGCTGTTCGTTTTCATGGGTGTCACCCTGGAGCGGTCTCGCGTCGCGGAGAATCTCCTGGAATCGATGGAGCACGTGTTCGGCGCAAGGGCAGGGGGGCTGGGTATCTCGGTGTTGCTGGTCGGGATGCTGATGGCCGCGAGCACCGGGATAGTCGGTGCGACCGTGGTCACTATGGGCTTGTTGTCTCTGCCGACGATGCTGAAACGCGGCTACGATCCGAGCATCGCCAGCGGCACGATCTGCGCTTCCGGGACCCTGGGCCAGATCATCCCGCCGTCCATCGTTCTGGTCCTGCTGGGTGATGTCGTCTCATCGGCTTACCAGCAGTCCCAGCTCGACCAGGGCATCTTCGCCCCCGAGACCGTTTCGGTGGGCGACCTGTTCGCCGGCGCGATCCTGCCCGGCCTGCTGCTCGTCGCGCTGTACCTGCTCTACATCGTGACCATGTCGCGGATCCGCCCGTCAAGCATGCCCTCGGTAAGGGAACTCGACGCTACCGGGGGCCCCGGCGCGGCTTCGGTGCTGAAGGCCCTGCTTCCACCTTTGATCCTCATCGTCTTGGTCCTGGGTTCCATCATCGGAGGGCTGGCCACACCGACCGAGGCGGCCTCGGTCGGGGCGGTCGGTGCCCTGTTGCTGGCCGTGGCGAAACGGCAGATCGATCTGGCCCGGCTGCAGGATATCATGCGTTCGACCGTCCGCGTGACCAGCATGGTGTTTCTGATCCTGATCGGCGCTTCGGTATTTTCACTGGTATTTCGCGGTTTCGGCGGCGACATAGCGGTCCACGACCTGTTGACCCGGCTGCCGGGCGGTAGGTTCGGGGCCATCACCACCGTCATGCTGGTGATGTTCATCCTCGGCTTCGTACTCGATTTCATCGAGATCACTTTCATGGTAGTGCCAATCGTCGGGCCCGTCCTGCTGGCGATGGGCGTGGATCCGGTCTGGCTGGGCATCATGATCGCGGTCAACCTGCAGACCTCCTTCCTGACGCCCCCGTTCGGGTTCGCGCTGTTCTATCTGCGCGGTGTCGCGCCCGAGGAAGTCGGGACCTCGGACATCTACCGTGGCGTCATACCATTTATCGCGATTCAGATTCTTGCGTTACTGCTGCTGGCGGCATGGCCGGGACTGGCGACGTGGTTGCCATCGATTATCTACGGTACGCCGGGCGGCGCGTAAGGCGGTAAAACCTTGGTCGGGAAGAAATCGGGGTTGTCACTGACGGACCCCGGCATGGCTCGCAGCAGAGCTGCCGGAACGGTATCGTCGTTGAAAACGGTAAGGGGATTCCGCTGGCTATTTCCGCATTGCACGGACCTTCTGCAGCATCCTGAGCTGCGCCGCCGCTTCGACCAGTTCTGCCAGGGCCTTCGCCTCCTCGAATTCGGTCTGCTTGCTGGCCAGGATGTCTTCGGCATGCTGCTTGGCCTCCATCGCCTTGGCCTCGTCGAGGTCACGAGCGCGGATGGCGGTATCGGCCAGGATGGTCACGATATGCGGCTGGACCTCGAGCATTCCGCCTGAGACGTAGAAAAAAGCATCTTCCTTCCCGTCGATCTGGACTCGCACCTCGCCGGGTCTCAGGCGGCTTATCAGGGGAGTGTGACGCGGCATGATGCCGACCTCCCCCATCTCCGCAGGCGCGAAGACCATCTCGACCGTTCCGGAAAAGATCTCTTCTTCGGCACTGACAATATCGCAATGCATCGTGATCGCCATAATTCTTACCAGCTATCCAGCCCTAAGGCGATTGACGGAAAATGGCATACCCGATCGCGCCGGGTGAGCTGCGAAGCAGTGAACGGCTTGGGCAGGAAGCCCAAGACCGGTGCCCAAGCAAAGCAGGGACAGCGCCGCGCCGGGATCGTTCGTCATCAAGGCGCGACAACAGGTGCATAGTCGAACTATGGAACGGTTGTCGCAACACGGAGGACGGACGAAAAGACAAGCAGAATGGTATGTCATTTGACAGAGCGCCTAACCTGATCGTCAGAGGTTCTCGCCCTTCTCGACGGCCTCTTCGATACCCCCGACCATGTAAAAGGCCTGCTCGGGCAGATGATCATACTCTCCGTTCACGATGCCCTGGAAGCCCCGAATGGTGTCTTTCAGTGTGGCGTACTTGCCGGGCGAACCCGTGAAGACCTCGGCGACAAAGAACGGCTGCGAGAGGAAACGCTGGATCTTGCGGGCACGGGCAACGACCAGTTTGTCCTCTTCGGACAACTCGTCCATGCCGAGGATGGCAATGATGTCCTTCAGTTCCTTGTATCGCTGCAGGGTGCCCTGAACCGCCCGGGCGGTGTCGTAATGTTCCTGCCCGACGACCAGCGGATCAAGCTGCCGGCTGGTCGAGTCGAGTGGATCCACCGCGGGATAGATACCGAGTTCCGCGATCTGGCGGGAGAGGACGAGTGTGGCATCCAGATGCGCGAAGGTCGTCGCGGGGGAGGGGTCGGTCAGATCGTCCGCCGGGACGTAGACCGCCTGGAACGAGGTGATCGATCCGGTACGGGTCGATGCGATGCGTTCCTGCAGCACACCCATTTCCGCAGCCAGGGTCGGCTGGTAACCCACCGCCGACGGCATGCGACCGAGAAGTGCGGACACTTCCGTTCCCGCCAGGGTGTAACGGTAGATGTTATCGATGAACATCAGCACGTCTCGCCCTTCGTCACGAAAATTCTCCGCGATGGTCAGGCCCGTCAGCGCCACACGAAGCCGGTTGCCGGGGGGTTCGTTCATCTGCCCGTAGACCAGCGCCACCTTGTCGAGAACGTTGGACTCCTTCATCTCGTGGTAGAAGTCGTTACCCTCACGGGTTCGCTCTCCGACACCTGCGAACACCGAGAACCCGCTGTGCTCGATGGCGATGTTACGGATCAGTTCCATCAGGGTGACGGTCTTGCCCACACCCGCGCCGCCAAACAGTCCGATCTTACCGCCCTTGGCAATGGGCATGATCAGGTCGATGACCTTGATACCGGTTTCCAGTATCTCGATCGAGGGGGACTGCTCGGCAAAGGTCGGTGCCTTGCGGTGAATAGGCAAGCGCTTATCGGTCTCGACCGGTCCGGCCTCGTCGACCGGATTACCGAGTACATCGAGGATCCGGCCGAGTGTCGCCTGTCCCACCGGTACCGAGATGGGCGCACCCATACCATTGACGGCGACCCCGCGCTTCAGTCCGTCGGTTGAACCCATTGCGATGGTACGCACCACTCCGTCGCCCAGTTGCTGCTGCACTTCCAGCGTCAGTCCTTCGCCTTCTACGAGCAACGCATCGTTGACCTTCGGCAGGGCGTCACGCGGAAACTCCACGTCCACGACCGCACCGATGATCTCTACGATTTGTCCTGAACTCATGGTCAAATCCTCGTCTGTAAATTCGTTTTCCGATTCGCGGGCGCCTCGCGGCCCCCGCTGATTCTTGATTGACCGGTTTCGGCCCGGGCGTCCGTACGATGCCTATACTGCCGCCGCGCCGCCGACGATTTCCGACAGTTCCTGTGTGATGGAAGCCTGGCGAGCCTTGTTGTATGCCAGCTGCAGATCGTCGATCAGCGAACCGGCGTTGTCCGAGGCGGACTTCATGGCCACCATGCGCGCCGCCATCTCGCAGCCGATGTTCTCCACCACGCCCTGGTAAACGAGCGACTCCACGTATCGCATCAACAGGGCGTCCAGCACTTCGTGCGAATCCGGTTCGTAGAGATAGTCCCAGTGGTGCTTGAGCTCCTTGTCGGACGACTGCTCCACGGGGACGAGTTTCGTCACTCTCGGCTTCTGCGTCATCGTGTTGACGAACACGTTTTCGACCAGGAACAGGCGGTCGATCTTTCCGTCATCATAGGCGTCGAGCATGACCTTGATCGGGCCGATCAGGTCTGAGATGCGTGGTCGGTCGCCGAGATGTTCGGCCTTGCCGAGCACCGGCGCACCGAAGCGCCGGAAGAAGGCGTTCGCTTTGGTCCCGATGAGACAGAAGCTGATATCCGATCCTTTTTCCTTCCATTCGGTTACTGCCTTCAGCGCGGTCTTGAACAGGTTGATGTTCAGGCCGCCGCACAGGCCGCGGTCTGTGGAGATCACAATGAAACCGACCCGGTTGACCGCTTCTCTCTCGATGAGATAAGGATGCCGGTACTCTGGATGTGCCATGGCGAGGTGGCCGATGACGTTGTGCATCTTTTCCGCGTAGGGGCGAGATGCCAGCATGCGCTCCTGCGCCTTGCGCATCTTGCTCGCGGCAACCATCTCCATTGCCTTGGTGATCTTCTGAGTACTCTGGATACTCTTGATCTGTGTGCGAATCTCTTTTTCGCCGGACATTACGAGCAGATCCCCGTTCCGTTACCCTGATGCAACCGTTTCACTGTGGCGTGTCCCCCGCAACTACCAGACGCTTTCCTTCTTGAACGCATCCAGCGCGCTGCGGATCGCCGCCTCGATCTCGTCGTTGTAGTCGCCGCTGTCGTTGATCTTTTCCATCAAATCCGCGCAGTTTGTCTCGAGGTAGGAGTGCATCGCCGCCTCGAAATCGACGATCTTCGCGACCTCCACATCGTCGAGATAACCCTGGTCGGCTGCGAACAACGATATCGCCATCTCTCCCACGCTGAGTGGGGAATACTGCTTCTGTTTCATCAGCTCGGTGACGCGCTCGCCGCGTTCGAGCTGCTTTCGGGTCTGCTCGTCCAGGTCGGAGGCGAACTGCGAAAACGCAGCAAGTTCACGGTATTGCGCCAGTGACAGACGGACGCCACCGCCGAGTTTCTTGATGATCTTGGTCTGCGCGGCGCCGCCGACACGGGAGACCGACAGCCCCGCGTTGATCGCGGGCCGGATACCGGCATTGAACAGATCCGATTCCAGGAAGATCTGGCCGTCCGTAATCGAGATCACGTTGGTCGGCACAAATGCCGACACGTCGCCCGCCTGCGTCTCGATGATCGGCAGGGCGGTTAGCGAACCGGTCTTGCCCTTGACAGCGCCTTCGGTGACGCGCTCGACGTAGTGGGCGTTGACGCGTGCCGCACGCTCCAGTAGCCGCGAATGGAGATAGAAGACGTCACCGGGATAAGCTTCACGCCCCGGCGGCCTGCGCAGCAGCAGTGAGACTTGGCGGTACGCCCAGGCCTGTTTCGTCAGGTCATCGTAGATGATCAGGGCGTCCTCGCCACGATCACGAAAGAACTCACCCATGGCACAACCCGCGTAGGGAGCGATGTACTGTAGCGACGCGGATTCCGAAGCGGTAGCGGCGACGACGATCGTGTGCTCCATCGCGCCGTGCTCCTCGAGCTTGGCCACGACATTCGCCACCGACGACGCCTTCTGCCCGATGGCAACGTAGATGCATTTGATGCCGGTACCCTTCTGATTGATGATCGTGTCGACCGCAATGGCCGTCTTCCCGGTCTGGCGGTCGCCGATAATCAGTTCGCGCTGGCCCCGCCCGATCGGCGTCATCGCATCGATGGATTTCAGACCCGTCTGAACGGGCTGGGACACCGATTGACGTTCGATGACACCCGGCGCGATCTTTTCGATCGGCGAGTAGGTGTCCGTGTCCGCGGGCGCCTTGCCATCCAGCGGCTGCCCCAGCGAGTTCACGACGCGACCCAGGAGGTTCGCTCCAACCGGGACCTGAAGGATGCGTCCGGTGCACCGCGCGGTATCACCCTCTGAGATATGCTCGTAGTCGCCCAGCACGACCGCGCCGATGGAGTCCCGCTCGAGGTTGAGCGCCAGGCCAAAGGTGTCGCCGGGAAACGCGATCATCTCTCCGGCCATAACGTCGGCGAGGCCCTGAATCCTGACGATACCATCGGTTACCGCAACGATGGTGCCCTCGGTTCGTGCCTCGGCAACGACATCGAAGCGCTCGATGCGTTGTTTAATTAGATCGCTAATTTCTGTTGGGTTTAGCTGCATTCCACAATCCTCTCGTAGCCCGGCAAGGGACTAGCGGGTCAGTACACCCGAAAGCCGTTCCAATTTTCCGCGTAGCGATCCGTCGATCACCAGGTCACCCGCCTTGATAATGGCGCCGCCCAGCAGTGAGGGATCGATGCTCACGGTCAGCTTCACGTCCTTTCCCAGGCGTTTTTTCAATGCGTCACCGATCGCCGTGAGCTGATGCTCGTCCGGCTCGCGTGCAGAGATGACCTGCGCCTCGATCTGACCGCCCTCGTCGGCGCGAAACTGTTCGTAGAGCTCGCTGATCTGGGGTAACAGGCCGAGTCTGCGGTTCTCAGCGAGCAGACGAATGAAATTGGCACCCTGTTCGTCCACCCTGCCCTCGCAGACACCCGTGACCAGTTCCGCAACCTGTTCCGTAGTCATCTTCGGGTTGTCCGCAAACGCCTGCATGTCCGGATCCTGCGAGACGGCAGACACGTATTCGAGCATGTCGGACCATTCCTGCAGACGGTTGTTTTGCCTTGCGACGGAAAATGCGGCCCGTGAGTAGGGCCTGGCAATGGTTGTCAGTTCGGACATTCCAGGTCACTCAAATCTGTGCGGCGAGTTCGTCGAGGAGCTTGGCGTTCGCCTTCTCGTCGACCTCCCGCTCCAGCAGGCGCTCGGCGCCCTGCACCGCAATCTTCGAAACCTGCTGGCGAAGCTGTTCGCGCGCCCGGTTCGTCTCCTGCACGATGTCGGCCTGTGCGCCCTGCTTGATCCGCTCGGCTTCCTCACGGGCCGCGACCTTCGCCTCGTCGACGATTTCACCGGCGCGTTTCTGTGCCTGGTTGATGATCTCGGCACCCTGCTTCTTGGCTTCCAGCAGGCGTTCCTTGGCCCGTTGCTCGGCCAGTTCCTGGGAATGCTGGCCGCGTTCGGCCGCCTCAAGGCCATCGGCGATCTTCCGTTTGCGGTCCTCGAGGACCTTGATCATCGGCTCCCAAAGTACGCCCTTGATGAACCAGACCAGGACAGCGAATGTCAGTATCTGTCCTATGAGCGTTGCAGTGATGTTCATTTCAGCCCCTCGCTTCCTGTCGCGCTGCCTGCAGGGTGACCGCGATCAGCCGCCGATGGCACTCTGGGCTGCACCGATGAACGGGTTCGCAAAGATGAACCACATGGAGATACCCAGGACGATGAAAGGGAAGGCCTCCATCAGGCCACCGGTGAACAGCATCTGACCGGTCAACTGCGGGCGCATCTCCGGCTGTCTCGCGATACCCTCGATGAACTTGGAGCAGATCAGGCCCCAACCCAGCGCCGACCCGAGCCCGGCGGCGGCAAGGATGATTGCTACACCGAGCGCGGTGTAGGCGTATATGGTTGCGATTTCGGCTGGACTCATGAGTCTGTCTCCTGGAATGAGAAATGGGAACTGTCAGTGGTCGTCCTGTTGCGCGAGGGCGAGATACACGATCGTCAACAGCATGAAGATGAATGCCTGTAGGGTAATCACGAGGATGTGGAAGATAGCCCACATCCCGCCGAGCAGCACCTGTGCGGGCAAGGCGTACCAGGCAAAGGACATCAGTGCGATCAGCATAAACAGCAGTTCACCGGCGAACAGGTTTCCGAACAGACGAAGGGCGAGGCTGACCGGCTTGGAGACCTCCTCAACGGTCGTCATCACGATGTTGAAGGGGATGAGATACTTTCCGAAGGGATGGAACAGGTACATCTTGACGTAACCCGCCAGGCCCTTGGTCTTGACGTTGTAGTAGATGATCAGGCTGAACACGCTCAGGGACAGCGCGAACGTGGTATCCAGGTTCGTCGTCGGAACCACCTTGAGGTAGACGTGGTGCGGATCGACACCGAATACGTTCTCTCCGATCACCGCAGCGATCCACGGCAACAGGTCGACCGGCACCAGGTCCATGGCATTGAGCATGAAGACCCAGACGAAGATCGTGATGGCGAGCGGCCCGATGATCGGGTTGCGTTCGGGAAAGATATCGCGGACCTGCTGATCGACGAATTCGACGATCAGCTCCATGACGTTCTGCGCGCCGGTGGGCTTGTCAGGATCGAGAGTCTTGCCGATCTTCCAGGCAATCCACATCAGCAGCCCCGCCAGCAACCAGCTGAACAGCAAGGTATCGATGAAGATCACCGAGAAATCGATGATGTTGCCCGGCTGATCGGTCGCCGGATCACAACCGAGGCACCAGTTGGTCAAATGGTGCTGGATGTATTCAACCGGGTTCGCCGTGGCCGGCTGGCTCGGATCGCTCACGCGTGACTCCCTAACCTGTTCTTGACTTCTGTTTTCTTTCTGGTCCCGCCGACAATGCCTGTCGCCCGGCGGTAACCAGATAGCCCGCCAGTGTGACGGCAAATCCCGCCAGCATGGGAACCGGCGGCAGCTTTAGCAACCCCATACCGATACCCAGCGCCACCAGGACGAGCACGAAGCGCTGCACGGCGCCCAGATAGAGCGCATACACGCCCTGCGTCGGGCTGGACTTCGCCAGCTCCCCGGCGCGTACCACCCGCTTCGCCAGGAGATAGCTGTTCGCAAATGCCAGCAACCCGCCATAACCGGCGGCCAGCGCCGCTGCGCTATCCGCTACGAACAATGCCACGCCGGCACAGACCAAAGCGAGAGCCGCCTGGATGACAAGAGCACTGTGTTGCATGGAAGCGGGGCCCGGAAGCCGGATGACGCCGGGCGGGTGAGAGTGCGATACCCCAAATACAGCACGCCCGCGCGAGCCGCTCCGAAGTATAGAGATTCAATCCTTCGGGTTCAACCGGAATCCGTGGGGTTTGTCTCAGGCTTAGTTGATATGTGCCAGGAGTCCGTCGAGTTCGTCGAGGCTGTTGTAGTGAATGACGAGGCTGCCCTTGCCCCGGGTATTGTAGCGGATGTCGACCCTGGCCCCGAGCCGGTCGCCCAGCGTGTTTTCCAGGCGAACGACGTCGGGGTCCCGCGAGTGCGACCTGGGTTCGGATTCGCTGGTGTCGAGCAGCTTCTTCACCCAGGCCTCGGTTTCCCTGACCGACAGGCCCCGCTCTGCGACCCTCCGCGCAGCCTCGGCCTGTCGACCGGCAGGCAGGGCGAGCAACGCGCGTGCATGCCCCATTTCAATCCTGCCCTGATCGAGCAGATCCCGTGCCTCGTGTTCCAGCTCCAGCAGGCGCAGGATATTGCTCACCGCGGCCCGAGAGCGCCCTACGCTGTCGGCGGCCTCCTGATGCGTGAGTCCGAATTCGTCGATCAGGCGCTTCAGCGCGCCCGCCTCCTCCAGGGGATTGAGATCCTCACGCTGGATGTTTTCGATCAGTGCAATGGCGGCGGCGGCCTGGTCCGGTACGGATCTGACGATTGCCGGGATTTCATCCAGCCCCGCGATCCGCGCCGCACGCCAGCGGCGCTCTCCTGCCACCAGCTCGTAACCCCCCGGGATCTCACGCACCACCACTGGTTGCAGGAGGCCCTGGGCGCGGATCGAGGCGGCCAACTCCTCGAGCGCCTCGTTGCCAAAGTGGTGCCTGGGCTGAAATCGCCCCCGTTGCACGGTGTCAATACCCAGCGAACGGATACCCTCCGCCGCCGGACCCTTCGGGGAAGAGGGCGGTGACTGCGGGAGATTGCCGGCGGCGTGGTCACCGACCGAACTCAGGAGCACGTCGATACCGAGGTTACCCAGACCACGCCGTTTCTTGGTCATCTTTCACCTGTCTGATCTGTGGATAGCCGCCCCGACGCCGGTGAAGCACCGAAATCGCCCGGCGCCGCGACGACCCTGATTCGTGAATCGGGCAATGCGGATCGGTTCATTACCAGGTTACCAGGCCCTCTCGAGCAGGGGCGGCGCCGGTTCGGGTTCGGGCGCGGTCCCCTTTCTTAGGATCTCGCCGGCCAGCGCGAGATAGGCCAGAGACCCCCGGCAGGACTTGTCGTAGTGCAGCACCGGCACCCCGTGGCTGGGGGCCTCTGCCAGGGTCACGTTGCGCGGAATGATGGTACGAAATACCTGCTGGCCGAAATGGCTCGTGAGCTTGTCCGAGACATCGTTGGCGAGGTTGTTCCGCGGGTCGTACATTGTCCGCAATAATCCGGTGACCTCGAGCCCGGGATTGGCTGTCTGGCGGATCCGTTCGATCGTGTTCAGCAAGGCCGAGAGGCCTTCCAGGGCATAATATTCGCACTGCATCGGAATTATGACGCCGCTGGCGGCAACCAGTGAATTGACCGTCAGGGTATTCAGGGTGGGCGGGCAATCGATGAGGATGAAGTCGAAGCGATCCGCGATCCGCGTCAGGGCCTGCTTCAGGCGATATTCCCTTGCTACCGCCTGCACGAGCTCCACCTCGGCCACCGTCAGCGAGGCATTGCCGGGAAGCAGCCAGTAGCCCGCGGGTCGGGTCTCGACGATGATGTCCTCGATCGCGGCGCGCTCCAGCAGCACGTCGGCACTGCTCGAATGCAACGCGTTCTTGTCCACGCCACTGCCCGTGGTGGCATTGCCCTGCGGGTCGAGATCGATCATCAGGACGCGCCGTTTCGTCGCGGAGAGCGACGCGGCCAGATTGATACTGGTCGTCGTCTTCCCGACCCCGCCTTTCTGGTTCGTGATGGCAAAGATCGCGGTCATGAGCGGTCGGTTTCCGAGATTACTAGCAGGTGGCGCTCGGCGTCCAGTCCGGGCACCCGTAGTCCGTGTATCGCCGCTATCATAAACCCTTGCGGCAGGCATTCGAGTTCGTTTTTCGGGATGCGGCCCTTCATCGCCAGTATCGATCCCCCCGGCGCCAGCAATGGCCCGATCTGAGGCAGGATCCGCGGCAGCGGCCCGAGCGCCCGGCAGACGACGCAGTCAAACCTCCCCCCAGATCCAAGGTCCTCGGCGCGTGACCTCACGACCGACACGTTGTCCAGGCACAGTTCCATCACTGCCTGGGTCAGAAATCCCGCCTTCTTCGCGCTCGGCTCCAGCAGGGTCCAATGCCGCTGCGGCTCGATGAGCGACAGCGGGATGCCGGGCAGGCCCGCACCACTGCCGACATCCACCGCCCGTTCCCCGGTTACCCAGGGATGGATGCTGAGACTGTCCATCACGTGCGCTCCGACCATCTTCATCGGATCGCGGATCGCGGTCAGGTTGTGGACCCGGTTCCACCGGGCCAGTAACCGCAGGTAGTCGGCGAGCCGCCCTGCACTGCCGGGTGGTAACGACCGCAGTTCAAAGTCATCCAGTCCGCGGCGGATCGACTCGGTGAGTGGGTCCGCGGTCAGGGTTCGATGGCCTTGTCCGTCAGGTTGGACAGTGCCCCCGACATCTTGGTCACCACGTCCTCCCGGTCTGTGATGCCATGGCGCCGGGCCAGATACTCCGGATCATTGTAGGCCAGGTAGACCTTGTCGTCCGCGCCGCGCCAGACGAGGATCTTCATCGGCAGATCGATGCCGATGGTGGGATTGGACTGCATCAGCGGGGTACCGAGGTTCGGATTGCCGAACAGGATCATGGTGATCTCCCCCACCTCAAGCCCTGCACCCTCGGCATTCTCCTGGTGATCTACAACCGCGAAGACACGGATGCCTTTATTCCCGAGTAGGGTCTCGACCCGCTCGACCGTCTCGTCGACGTCATGTGGACTGACCTTGGTCACCAACCCGGGCGTGGCCCACGATAGCGGACCCAGGCAGAACATCACGATCCCTGCAACGATTCTGAATGACACGATTCCTCCCCCCTCAAGCGGATTGTTTCGTCCGACGCGGTCTGGACTTCAGATGTACCAACAGTATCGAGATCGCCGCGGGTGTCACGCCCGGGACCCTCGAGGCCTGCCCGATCGTCCCGGGCCGTGTCTCGGTCAGCTTCTGGCGGATCTCGTTCGACAAGCCGTGAATCCCGGAATAGTCGATTTCCCGGGGCAGGGCAAGGCCCTCCTGCCGCGATGTCCGGCGGATCTCCTCGTGTTGCCGGGCGATGTAGCCGGAATACCTTGCATCGATCTCGACCTGTTCGGCAACCTGCGCGTCCGCCACACCGGGCCCGGCAGCGGTTAGGCGCATCAGTGTGGCATAGTCGATCTCCGGCCGTCGAAGCAGTTCCTCCAGCGAGACATCGCGATTGATTTCGACATCCGGCAGGTCGACTGTCTCCGGTTTCAGGCGGGTGTCCCGCAGCCGCTGCCGCTCCCGCTCGATCGCCTCGACCTTTTGCTCGAACCTCGCCCAGCGTCGATCGTCAACCAGACCGAGGTCTCTCGCCTTTGCCGTCAGTCGGATGTCGGCATTGTCCTGGCGCAGGATCAGACGATGCTCGGCCCGACTGGTGAACATCCGATAGGGCTCCAATGTACCGCGGGTCACCAGATCGTCGATCATCACCCCCATGTACGCCTCGTCGCGCCTCGGGATCCACGGGTCCTTTCCGGCAACGAGGCGGGCGGCGTTGATACCGGCAACCAGCCCCTGGGCGGCGGCCTCCTCGTAACCGGTCGTCCCGTTGATCTGGCCCGCGAAGTACAGCCCTTCGATCTCCCGAGTCTCGAGGTCCGCCCGCAGGCCACGCGGATCGAAGTAGTCGTACTCGATGGCGTAGCCGGGGCGTGTGATGGCGGCCCGTTCGAATCCCCTGATGCTGCGGACCAGCGCGAACTGGACGTCGAACGGCAGACTGGTCGAGATGCCGTTGGGATAGATCTCGCGAGATACCAGGCCCTCCGGCTCGATGAAGATCTGGTGCGAATCGCGGTCCGCGAAGCGCACGATCTTGTCCTCGATGGAGGGACAATAGCGGGGCCCTATGCCCTCGATCGCCCCGCTGTAGATCGGCGAACGATCCAGCGCGGCGGCGATGATCTCGTGGGTGCGCGGGTTGGTGCGGGTGATATGGCAATGGACCTGTTCGGGATGCTGCGCCGGATCGCCGAGATAGGAGAACACCGGCCGCGGTTCGTCGCCCGGCTGCGGGGTCAGGGCTTCGAAATCTACCGTCCGACCGTCGATGCGCGGTGGTGTCCCGGTCTTCAGGCGACCCGCAAGCGGGGAGAGTTCCCGCAACCGGCCGGCCAGCCGGCGGGCCGGCGGGTCGCCCGCCCGCCCGCCGGGGTGACCCGCCTCCCCGACGTGAATCCTGCCGTCGAGAAAGGTGCCCACGGTCAGCACGACGGCCCGGGATCGAATCCTCATACCGAGCTGGGTGACCACACCGCACACCCGGTCCCGCGCGAGGAGGATGTCGTCGACCGCCCCCTGAAACAGGGAGAGACCGGGCTGTGATTCGATCGCCTCGCGAATGGCCGCACGGTAGAGCTGTCGGTCCGCCTGAGCCCGCGTGGCCCGGACCGCGGGGCCCTTGCGGCGGTTCAGGATCCGAAAGTGGATACCGGCGCGATCCGCCGCCCGGGCCATGACCCCGCCCATGGCGTCGATCTCCTTGACCAGATGGCTCTTGCCAATCCCCCCGATCGCGGGATTGCAGCTCATCTGACCGATGGTCTCGATGTTGTGCGTCAGCAGCAGCGTGCTGGCGCCAGACCGCGCCGATGCCAGCGCTGCCTCGGTGCCCGCGTGACCGCCACCGACCACGATGACATCGAATGTCTCTGGGAAATCCACTGGCTCAGGCTACCTGCATCGAGGCCGAGGTGTTCGAACGGCGAGGTGGAACGTGTGTACCGTCAACGCGGTTCGCCATCCCGAGTCGATCTCGACCTGCCTCTGGATACACAGCAATCCCCCTTCACACGGCTCGCAAACCAAGCCAAAACAGCTTGCGGGATTCTACTTGAGTCCGCGATGCCGCTCCAGGCGAGCGGATAACCACAGATCGACGTCGTCTACTTGCCGAAGCAGAAGCGGGGCTCGGCTCTCAAGCCATTGATGACATTATGGTTAATTCCCTGATGGTTAGCCTTGCGCTCTCGGCGCTTGTGTACGCACCTGTGTTCAAACTCGGATAGCATTCAGCTCTGTCTGGCCGCTGATGGTGACTAGCCTCGATGGATAGGGCGACCCACTCGGGCCTGATTGATGTCGGCGTGCATTTGCTGTGCACGCTTGGGGTCAGCAGCACTTGAGGCGGCGCAATTGGCGCGGTAACGCCATGGGTGACGGGACTAGTGTCCGCTGCAGAGATGGGTTCAGATCATGGTTCGCTTCAATCTCACGATCTAACCTCAGTCGTTAGCGATAATTTAGGTCACAGTGAACATTATCGCTCGATTGTGGAAAGAAGATCAGGATTTTTAACTAGATTTCTTACTCCATGCGCATGATCTTCGTCGAAGACATTTCCTTTGCACCACTCGCCAACGGTTGCAATATTGACCTTGGCGACTTTGGGTCGGACACTCCAACTTACCTGAAAAGGAGAGCCTACCTCGTTGTAAGTGGGACCAGTGGTTGAACCCGCGTATTGAACCGGAGTGCCCGTATTATCAGGAAGATTCAATGCCTGGTATAAACCATGTTTCTGTCCATGCTTGGTTAAGTCACCAAAATCTAAGGCATTACCGTCATTTACCAAGACATACACCTGCGCTTCTACACGCAATTGTGGATTTTTAATCGCGTCACTGAGACAGGAGCCCAGAGTAGGACCCGGTTTAACCCGCGCGGTGGAATAAACATAGTGGACTTCAATGGTGTCTCCCGGATATAGACTGCCGTGCTCGCTTGGGCAAATTTTATCGTCTATAGGTACCAACTCTGACTTTGTTAGATGACCCGAATACTGATAACCACTCAGGTACCCGTGCCCATCACCATTACCAGCATATTTTGTAAACTCGCCTCCGGCATGCTCCGCGTTCTTATGAAAATGAATATTACACAGATTCATCTCACCGTATCCCGGCGCCACGTTGAATGCTACGTTGTTATTTCCCGTCGCTGAATCAATATCGCGTGGTGCCTGGGGGCCAAACCCTTTGCCCTCAGTGCTCACCGCAAGATCGTGTCTTTGCTCGGCGATTACGTGATCGGACACTGGACTATGTGCACTGAAATGAGTGTCTTTGGCAGTTAGGCTAAGTGGTATTGTGGCCGCTGTCACTAGCAGAAAAAGCGCATTGGCTTTCACGGTCTTTCCCCTCTGTTAAATTGATAGATGATGGTTGAAATCAATTCACTCACGTCGGGCGACCATTCGCTGACGTTGCCCATCAGCCGCGAGCGATAGCGAGTCAGCTGTATGGGCGGGTTAGGCAAGTTCAATCTAAAGAGCCTTTGCATAAATTAGCGCAAAACAAGGGAATGCCCGAATGCTAACACCCCACGTCGCACAAGACCACCAAATCGCGCTCATTCATGAGGTTCATGCAGACAATCAATACCTGCTCAATACCATTGATGGGGAATGGTTTGCGATCTTGCACAATTTTCCTTGGGAGGATTATCGTTACCCTGCGGCGGCCTATGACGACGCGCTCTACGAATTTAATCTCAGAGACAAGCGTCGGTAGGCGACAACGAAACCCCATTGGAGACAAAGAACAAGCCAGGCAACGCCTATTGTTCGATCGTGCAACGATGCAGGCGCCACAAGAACCGTCTCCACAGATTCTCTATCAAGGTAACGTCGTGGAATTCAAAGCCCTCGAGGTGGATCCGCTGTAGCTCGCTCCAGGGGTGGTTCCACTGCGCCTGATCGGTCGTAAGCCGAAATGTTTTTTCGGTTTGCTCAAGAGTTTCATCGGTGCGCCCTTGATGGGATTTCCCGCCGAGCCAGAGCAGGTTCACCTCCTGCTCAAGATCAATCCCAGTTTTGCGCGAGTTTGCGGTTTTGTTCCGAAAGAGTAAAGATAAACCTGGTCAGTACAGCTCTCACCAGATTCCGAGGCTCTAAAGTCCTCAGCAAGTCGTCCCGAAGCTTAAGATACTCCCGTCCTTCTTTAGTGATGTAAACATATAAACATACTGCTTAAGATCGAACTCATCCCCGCTGCCATTGCGTTCTTTGATGGACTGACTCTATCCCGTCACGCCACCTTCTCAATAGGGCTATCACAACGCAAGCAAAATTGCACTGATTTCCCCTCAATATCTTTTCCGTAACTACACTGATCACAGTAATTCATCCTGCATTTTGGACAATCATATATCGCCGTTATACGCTCTTCCGTGCGATCACTTATCTGACCAACAGTTGATCCGCAGAACATGCAGTATGGCTTGAATGTGTTGGCAGTAGACGCTATCTCTGATTCTTTCTTGCTCATGATCCTATTCTCCTTGGTGGCAAATAGGTTGAATTTCCTAATTTTCGTATCCTTTCAAGTTGATAAGCTCGTATTTCTTTGAATAAGGGATGTCTCTTTTCAATGCGTAAATGAGTTAAAGATACAATAAGTGCTTTTTTCTCGTTTTTTATCATGATATAGCACCCAATACCACCTTCATCTCCCAAATATAATACCCGATCAATTCTTAATTTTTCTTTTGCCTTAATTTTCTGATTATTATTTTCCCTTAACGAATGAACGAGATTCTTTGCTGGATAAGCAAAAATCGGCAAATTTTTTTCGATATACTTTATTAATTTCATTGTTTTCTTATAATCATCGATCACTGCTTATTCCTGGTTTTCAGATAAATGGGGTCAGTAACCTTTTCCGACTACAGCGGTCCGCGTGAGAGAAATAAGGGTGCTGACCCCATTTATCCTGTGTTTCCGGTCTACAACTGTCCAACGATTGGGGTCCACCTCAGAGAACCCCCGGCTATCCGATTAGCACAATCATGTTTTGGTGCCTTTTCTATCGCAAGCTTTTTCGCCTATGACAATTAAAGTTCTCAGCATATGCTCAAACCCTATTGCATGGATTAGTGCTTCTTCTGATAATGGTTTTCCGTCGTTCTCAATTTTCTTACAGATCAGATCATATATCGCATATTTCCGTCGGTGCGCAGCAAACTTTATAGTTAGATCATAATCGGAATAATCGTTCTCGCTCGCTACTTTTCTGGCGACTGTTTCAAAGTACTCTGGCTTGATCGCCTTGAGTTCTTCTGTCATAGACATATGTGCTCCTTATGTTGTTAGCAGTAAAGCAGTAAAGGGGTCAGAACCCTTTTTAGGATATACTCCTACGCTTCCGACCGTAGCCAGGAGTCTGTGCATGCCCCGCAAACGACGCTTCTTCCTTCCGGGCGTTCCCGTCCATGTCGTGCAACGGGGCAACAATCGACAGGCGGTGTTGTTTGACGACAACGACTACCGAGTCTACCTCGAGTGGTTAGGCCAGGCCGCAAGCGATCACGGTTGCTCGATCCACGCGTACGTGTTGATGACGAATCACATCCATCTGCTGATGACGCCGCGCAAAGCGGAAGCGATCGGTGCCACGCTACAGGCACTCGGCAGACGGTTCGTACCCTAACATCAACCACAGCTACCAACTCACCGGAACCCTGTGGGAAGGCCGTTACAAGGCGAACGCCATCCAAGAAGAGGGCTATTTGCTCGCCTGCTACCGCTATATCGAACTCAATCCCGTACGCGCCGCGATGGTCGATACCCCCGAAGATTATCGCTGATCCAGTTACCGCGCCAACGCCCTTGGCGAGCCCAATCCGTCGCTCTCTCCCCATGGACTCTACATGGGCCTTGGTAAACAGCCGGCCGATCGCCAGAACGCCTATCGCCGCCTATGCTTGTCCCACCCGGATTCCGCAATGCTCCGCGAGGTGCGCTCCTCATCTACAGACTGGAACACCGCTCGGCAACGAACGCTTCCGCGCACAGATCGAACGGGCACTTGGCGTCAAAGTCGGCTACAGCGCTCGCGGCCGGCCAAAGAAACCCGTGACGAAGCCGGCTCCGGACGATAGCCAAATCGAGTTAGGCGCCCTTAAAGGGTTCTGACCCCTTTACCGTTGCTGGAAGACCGGGTCATGCTTTCGAGGCATCGAGGTCCTCGGCCGGATAACTCACCTCGAGTACCTGGTCCGCTGCCACGTCGCTGAGTTGCCGGGTCGTCCCGTCGGGCCAGGTCACCTTTAGGTGATCCACGCGCGCCGCATCGGCCAGGCCGAAGGTAACCGGCAGTTCCACCTGTGCCAGGTAGCTGCGCGAGGGCATGACCGTGCGCGTCTGCGAGACCCCGCCGGCGGTGATGTCGACGCGTGCGCCCAGGGCGTCCTGGTTGAGACCCGTGCCCTTGACCTTCACGCGCAGCCAGTGATGACCTAGCGACTGGTCGTTGCGCAATACCAGCGGCGCGCGATTGACCTGCGTGATCACCACGTCGAGGTCGCCGTCCTGGTCGATGTCCCCGTAACTGGCGCCCCGTCCGACGACGGGTAGCCCCAGATCGCCGGTGTCTTCCGGCGCCACGTGCACGTAGTTGCGCGCGCACTGCGGCCCGCAGTTCCAGAAAAGTTGGGTAGGCTGCTCGTAGTGTTGACTCGGCTGCACCACGTTGATCTCGTCCTCGACGTGGCCATTGGTCTGGAGCAGGTCCGCCCGGCCGTCCAGGTCGTAATCGAAGAAGAACACGCCGAAGCTCAGAGCACGCCGACTCTCGGCGCCGACGCCGGAGACGATGGCCTCGTCGGTGAACAACGCACTGCCGTCGCGGGAGACGTAGAACGAGCTCATCTCGTTGGAGAAATTCCCCACCGCGATGGCCAGCTCGCTGTCATTGTTGTAGGCGGCGGCATCGAGTCCCATGGCGCCGGTCGCCTTGCCGCTGTTGTCGAAGGCCAGGCCCGATGCCATGCCGCTCTCCTCGAAGGTGCCGTCTCCCTGGTTCAGGAACAGAAAGTTCTGCACCGTGTCGTTGG
Source organism: Gammaproteobacteria bacterium (assembly GCA_022340215.1). Classification (NCBI taxonomy): domain Bacteria; kingdom Pseudomonadati; phylum Pseudomonadota; class Gammaproteobacteria; species Gammaproteobacteria bacterium. The sequence goes on along the minus strand of JAJDOJ010000044.1, from coordinate 8,332 downwards.
AGACCATCAGGTCGAGCCAGCCGTCGGCGTCGATATCGACCGGATGCACCGCGAGTCCCTTACCGGCCGGTAGTCCGGTGGCGGGATTGTCGATCTGGATGCCCGCCGCCTCGCTGACATCGGTAAACGTGCCGTCGCCATTGTTGCGGTAGAGGTAGGAGTAACTCCCTGCGTAGTTGGTCGGCGGGCCGTATGCGCGTCCGATTCCCGTCAGCCGGTAGTCGACGCCAAGATCGATCTCGCGTGACCACTTTACATAGTTGCACACGAACAGATCCAGGTCGCCGTCCCGGTCGTAGTCGAAGAACGCCGCGCTCGAGCTCCATGCGTCGTCATCGCCGGCCACGCCGGCCTGCGACGTTGCATCGGTAAAACGCTCCCCCTTCTCATTGAGCAGCAGCCGGTTCGGACCGACGCCGCTCAGGAAGATATCCGAATAACCGTCGCCGTTGATGTCGGCCACGGCGGCGCCCATTCCGTACATGTCGATCGTCCCGAGCCCGGTGTGCTCGGTGACGTTTTCGAACCTGCCGTTGCCGAGACTGCGGTAGAGTGCCGGGGGTGAAGGCCTCGTCTCCTGCGTGCGCCACGGCCAGGTGCTGGAATTGACGAACAGCAGGTCCTGCAGGCCGTCGTTGTCGTAGTCCAGAAACGCCACACCGCCGCCCATGGTCTCCGGGAGGAGACGTTCGCCGTAGGCGCCATTCACATGCACGAAGTCCACGCCTGCGGCACGGGTCACGTCGGCAAAGCGCACCGGGGGTGGGGCAACCTCGATCGCTTCGGCGATGGGCTGCGCGACGACCCTGGCCGCATCCTGGACCACCGGCTCGGGCGCCTCCCGCCGCAGGATCAGCCATGTCCCGACGCCCAGTACGGCGGCGGCGCCCAACGCGATCAGCGACCACTTCAAGGCCCGAGCGATGACGGTATCGTCCTGGGGAACCTCCTCGTGGGCTGCGTTGTGTTCCATCCTTTCGTTTCGCACTGCCGAGCTGCGTACCTCGTTCATCGCGAAGCCACCGTTTCCGTGGGCGGCTCGCCCAGTCCGTAGGCGCCCGGGCGCTGCAGATCGTAAAGGACGATCGCATCGGCGGCGTGATTTGCCGGCGCGCTCTTCTGGCGCGCCAGTCCGATCGCCCGGTCGCGGGCATTGTCGTCGGCCTTGTACTTGACGTAGCGGGCACGGTGCGTCTGTGCCTTGTCGGGATCGCCGAGGTGTGTGTACACCTGCGACAGCCCGTAGTACGCCTCGGCATTCTCGGGATCCAGCTCCAGGACCAGCTGGAACCAGCGTTCGGCCTCGCGAAGGTATGCGGTGCGCCGATCGACGTTGCCGCGCTCGAGTTTGGAGCGGTCGAACAGGGTCTGGGCGTACTCGTTCAGCAGGGTGTAATCCTGGCTGAAGTCGAACTCCCGCTCGTGAGCCTCCCGATACCGCGTGTTGACGATATCGGCGTAGCCTTGCAGCGCCTTGTCCAGGTAACCGTTCTGGCGGTTCACCACCGCGGTGAAATAGGCTACCGACCAGGGGTAGGCCGGCGGTTCATGATCGGCGGCCCGGCGCAGCGCGTCCACGGCCTCGTCCAGACGGCCCTCGCGGATGTAGACGCGGGCGAGATTCAACGGTCCGTCCGCCCGGCCGAGCGCTTCGACACGGCGGAAGGCTTCCTCGGCCTGGCGCAGCTGACCGGGGCCGCCCTTGCGTAACAGGCCGATGCCGTAGTCGTTCCAGCGCTGCCATGGGGGGATGTCGCGCGACTGCGTGGGATCTGCCGTGCCGCGACCGGCGACCGGCAGCACCACGGTGTCGCTGCCGATGGTGACGATCGGCAGGTCGTTGTGGGTGAAACCCTCGCCCAGGAACTGGCGCGTGTATGCGGTATCGAACTTGCGGTACTGCAGGCGCGCCTCCAGCCTGATGTTCGGGCCGGCGGCCTCGGGGACGCGCAGCACGAAGTGCACGGTGTCCGCGGCCCCCGGGGGGATCTGGTGACTGTAGAGCGCCGTAAAGATGTTCTCCGGGTTGCGGCGATCGATGCGATTCCCCTCGCGGTCGATCACGTAGGCGTTGACGAAGTGCGACCAGGGATCCGTCTCCCCGGTCTCCCCCTCCAGGCCGCCGCTGCGCCCGATGACCCTGCCGCCGCTGGTCGCAGCGACATCCAGCCACACCTCATTGGAATCGGCGGTCCCCTGCGTGAAGACATGTCCCAGCTTCATGGTGCGAAGCACGACCTCGACCAGGTAGGTGGCGCCGGGTCGAAGCGCCGGGATCTGCGGGCGGATCGGCCCGATCGGATTGCCGTCGATGGTACCGCCTTCGCGCAGGGCCATGATGTCTACCCGTACGGTGTCCTCGAGGAATCTGCGGTGCGCGTCGATGACCCAGTCCGGCAGGTCCAGCAGGTGCGGGATCGCGGTGTTGGCGGAAGGGAACTGGTGATCGTGCACCTTGAGCACCCCCTTGCCGTCGAAGGGCCTGGCGCCGAAATCATCCGAAGCCTCGAGCGGCATGTGGCAGCCCGCGCAGTTGTGCTCGGCCTTCGGGGGATAGTAGAAGCTCTTGATGCCGTGACCGGATACCCCGCTCAGGCGATAAGGGTCGTAGTGATCCTGGCCACGCAGCCACTTGTAGTGGTTGAGTTCGGGAGGCAGGTGCACCTTGTGGCACCCGGCGCAGAATTCCGGCGTCCTGTGCAGGGGTTTCAGGAAGGTCTTCTTGTGAAAATCCGGCTTGGCCTTGACCAACGAGCGATTGACCCATTGCAGGAAGGGATTGTCACTGAACGCGAAGGGGTAGTGCAGCGGCTCCTCGATCGTATAATCCGAATTGCCTCGGTTGCTGTTCATGTGGGTGATGGCATGGCAACCGGTGCAGGTAATGCCGGCCTGCGAGGTCGGGTGATTCACGTCATCGAAATCGGGATCGTCGAAGGCGCCGCTGAAGAACGGCACCAGGTCATGACACCCCGCGCAGAAGCGCGATGCCTGGACGGTGCCGTCGCGTTCGAGCGAAAACTCACGTGTGTTGCGTACCGAGAACAGGTAGGCCGGGTTGTTGAATGACGCGAAGCGGTGCACGCTATTCGACCATTTCTCGTGCGTATCGGCGTGACACTCCCGGCAATAGTCGTCCATCATCAGCGTCTTCGCAGGGATAAAATTGCCGGTCGCAGTGCGCGCCAGGGACGGGAAGAAGTACTTCTCGCCACTGGCCGGGCCGGCCTCGTTCCACTGGCGCGGATCCTGGGCCTGGAGCGTCAGCATGCCCACCGCGAACAATGCCGTGACCCCCGCCACGGCCCCGCCAAAACGCCAATTGATCCGCGGTCCCGCCAGGCGGTGCAGGACGAACAGCCAGGCCACCAGCAACGGGGCGATGATGTGGAGCCAGTATGCCGTCTCCCGCGCCAAAGGCTGGCGGACTTCCACCAGGGGTAGACCCCGCGTCAGGACCAGCCCGCTGGCCAGCAGGATCAGCGCCACGGTAAACAGCGCGTAACCCACATTGACGGCACGGCGGTTGGGCCGTTCGTGGGCATTGCGGAGATGGATAACGCCGTAGACGACGACCGGGACGATCAGCAACAGCCCGAGCGTCAGATGCGCCAGGAACATGTACTGATAGAAGTAGTTCTGATAGGTCTCCCCCGTGAGCCATTCCGACAAGGTGATGGTGCCGAGGTAGACGGCATTGAACGACAACAGGGTGAACAACCCCAGCACGACGTAAAGGAGCTTGCGTAGCTTGGGTCCCACAGCGGGGATATAGCGGCGTCGCGGGCGCGCGGCGCCTTTTCGGGATTCGGGAATCGACATGGTTACTTCTCTGCAAAACTTCGCGAGCGGGAATTCTGTCGCAATCGCCGGCGCGATACAAACGCGTGTTTCCGGATTCGATCGCCAGGTGGGTTCTCGGCGAGTCTGGCGTCGTCTTATGACACCGCCACATTCCCGGTGGGGCGGGGTCGATGCGATCGGTCCCGGGTGGTCGGTGCCGCCGGTCAATCGGGGGAATGATAGACTCGTCGACTGCCCTTTTCTCAATCCGGCTTCGAACAGAATTCAGCACCGATGGCACATCCCCGCGCAAGGATCCTGATCGTGACCGCGGCTCTGTTGGGGGTGGGAGGGCTCCTGGCATGGGGGATTCACCAGCGCCTGCAAGATGGCGGGAAGACGGCGGTGCTGGGGGCGGGCAACCAGGTGGTGCCGGTGGAGGTCGTCGCGATCGAGCACGGTCCCATCGACTGGCTGCGTACGTTCACCGGTACCCTCGAGGCACGCGCCGAGTTCGTCGTGGCGCCCAAGGTGGGCGGACGCCTGGAACGGCTGAATGCGGATCTGGCCGACGAGGTGACCCGAGGACAGGTGGTCGCGGTGCTGGACGACGCAGAATATGTGCAGGCGGTCGCGCGGGCCAGGGCCGATCTGGAGGTGGCGCGGGCCAGTCGGGCCGAGGCCCGGAGCCTGCTGGAGATCGCCGAGCGTGCGTTGAAGCGCATCGAGCAGTTGCGCGAACGCGGTGTCATTTCGGAGTCGCAGCGGGACGCGGCCAAGGCGGAGGAGCTGGCGAAACTGGCCGCGATGGAGGTGACCAAGGCTCAGGTCACCCGTGCCGAGGCGGAGCTCGAAGCCGCGCGTATACGACTCGGGTACACCCAGGTCGCCGCGGGCTGGCGCGGCGGCAGCGACCGGCGTGTGGTGGCGGAGCGTTACGTGGACGAGGGAGAGACCGTGGCCGCCAATGCCCCACTGCTGCGCATCGTGGAGCTGGATCCCATCACGGGGGTGTTCTTCGTCACCGAGCGGGAATACGGGCGGCTGCGCCATGGGCAGGATGTGACGATATCGACGGACGCCTTTCCCGGAGAGAGATTCCAGGGGGTGGTCCAGCGCATCGCGCCGGTGTTCCGGGAATCCACACGCCAGGCACGGGTGGAGCTTCGGGCCTCCAACCTCGAACTGCGCCTCAAGCCCGGCATGTTCGTGCATGCCACGGTGCTGCTGGGTCGAGAGGAGGCGGCGGTCATCGTTCCGGAGCAGGCGCTGACCACGCGCGACGGACGTAAGGGTGTGTTTGTGGTGGACCCGCAGGGTACCTCGGTCACGTGGCGCGAGGTGCGGCCGGGTATCCGTCAGGGCGATCGAGTCCAGATACAGGGTGAAGGCCTCGAGGGGAAGGTCGTCGTCCTGGGTCAGCAGATGCTCGAAGACGGCGCATCCATCCGTATCTCCGGGGAGCGTACGGTCACCGCTCCATGAACCTGGCGCTCGCGAGCGTACGCAGACCGGTGCTTACCACCATGGCGACGTTGATCGTCGTGGTTTTGGGCGCGGTGGCGCTCAGCCGCCTGCAGATCGACCTCTTACCCAGCATCGAGTTACCGACGCTCACGGTCCGCACCGAATACGAAGGTGCGGACCCGATCGTGATGGAGCGCATGGTCTCACAGATCGTGGAGGAGATCGTGGCGACCGTGCCTGGGGTGGTGGAGATGACCTCGCAGTCCTACGAGGGAAACAGCAGCGTGCGGGTCAGTTTTGCCTGGGGCTCCAGCATCGATTCCGTGGCGGCGGACGTTCGCGCCACCCTGGAGGACGAGATCAGTGAGTTGCCAGACGAGATCGTCGGACCGCGGGTCTCCAAATTCGACGTCGATACCTTTCCGGTCGTCCTGCTCGGGATTTCCAGTCCGCTGGACCCGGTCGAACTCACGCAGTTCGTCGAGGACCAGGTCCGATACCGCTTCGCGCGCATCCCCGGGGTTGCCCAGGTGGACCCATGGGGCGGCTTTACCCGAGAGGTGAGGGTGGCGCTTGATCCGGGCAGGGTCAGCGCGCTGGCATTGTCGTTTAACGAAATCCTGACGTCGATTCGCGATGCGAACCTGGATCTCCCCGCGGGCAAGATCGAGCGCGGGCGCTACGAGGTGACCCTGCGGGCCCCCGCTGAATTCGCCGATCTGGACGAGATCCGTAACACGGTGATCAGCGAGCGGGACGGTTCGTTGGTCACACTGGGGCAGATCGCGAAGGTCGAGGACACCTACGAGAAGCTGACCCGCATGATCCGGGTCAACGGCGAGCGCGGGCTGCGCGTGGCGATCCGTAAACAGGCCGGGGCCAACACGGTGGAGGTTGCACGGCAGGTGTTGGCGGAGGTCGACAGACTCAACCGGGCGTTTCCGCAGGTCCGCATCGTGCCCGTCATCAATCAGGGCAACTTCATCGAACGGTCCATTACCAATGTGACACGGTCGGTACTCTACGGTGGGGCCTTGGCGGTACTGGTGCTGCTGTTTTTTCTGAGAAACCTGCGCAGTACCATCGTGATCTCCCTGGCCATCCCCATCTCCGTGGTGGCTACCTTCGCGTTGCTCTATTTCGGCGGCTTCACGCTTAACCTGATGACACTGGGAGGACTCGCCCTGGGTGTGGGGATGATGGTGGACAGCTCGGTGGTGGTGCTCGAAAACATCTACCGTCGACACCAGGAACTGGGCGAGTCGCCGGAAGAGGCGGCCGTGTCGGGCACAAAGGAGGTGGCTTCGGCGGTGATCGCCGGCACTGTGACCACGCTGACCATCTTCCTGCCCCTGGCGTTCGTTCGGGGTGTTCCAGGTGTGCTGTTCAAGGAACTGGCCTATGTGATCATGTTCTCCCTGTTCTGTTCCCTGTTGGTGGCGCTCAGTCTGGTGCCGATGCTGGCTTCCCGGCTACTGGCCGGACGCGTTGTGCGGACGGGCGGCACCTGGGCCGCCAGGGTGTCCGCGCGGGCTGGAGCCGGATTCGCAGCCATGGAACGTGGCTATGGAAATCTGCTTCAGGCCGCACTGCGGCATCGGCTGTTGACCATCGCTGCTTCAGCGAGTTTATTCGCCGCCAGTCTTCTGCTGCTGCCCTACATCGGCACCGAGTTCCTGCCGCCCAGCGACGAGGGCGAGGTACGTGTGACAGGCGAGATGGAGGTAGGGACCCGCCTGGATCTCATCGACCGCCAGACCAGGGTGATGGAGGACAACGTCTACGACGCGGTACCCGAAGCGGTTTCATCGGTGGTATCGGTGGTGACCTCCGGTACGCGCGGAAGTCCTAAGGCGCAGGGTGAGATTCGCCTGTCGCTGACACCAGCGGCCGAGAGACAGCGCTCCAACGAGGACATCGCCCGGGATCTGCGCTCGCGCCTGGAGGGGCAGATCCCGGGGATGACGATCCGCACGCGCGCACCTCGGGGTCAGTTTCTGCTCGAACGTCTCCTGGCGGGCGAGGAGGGCATCACCATTGAGGTGCGTGGCTTCGATCTGGACACGCTGGGTGCGCTGGCCCGGCGGGTGGCGGAGGCCATCGCCGATGTGCCCGGTGTCACGGATGTGGATATCAGCCGCCAGGCGGGCGTTCCGCAGCAGCGGATTCAGGTGCTGCGCGACAAGATCGCGGATCTGGGTCTGGACGTACGGGATGTGACCGAGGTCATCGAGACCGCCGTGGCCGGCGCCAAGGCCGGGGAATTTCGCGCCGAAGGCAATTCCTATCGCATCCTGGTGCAGTTGGAGGACGCGGAGAAGCGTTCCATCGACGAGATCCTGGACCTCACGCTGTACACCCCGAGCGGCGAGCAGGTGGCCCTGCGCAACCTGGTCACGACCGACAGCGGGCGCGGTCCGGTGGTCATCGAGCGCAAGGATCAGCAGCGCGTGGTGTCAGTGACCGCCAATGTCGCGGGACGTGATCTCGGTACGGTGGCGGCTGAGATCCGTACGCGTCTCGAGGCGATTCCCCGCCCCGTTGGTTACGACCTGAGCATCGCCGGGAACTACGAGGAACAGCAGAAGGCATTTCGCGAGCTGGCGCTTTCCCTGTTGCTCGCGCTGGTGCTGGTCTACATGGTGCTCGCCTCCCAGTACGAGTCCCTGCGCGACCCCCTGGTCGTCATGCTCTCGGTCCCGGTGGCGGCCGTGGGTGTGCTGCTGATCCTATTCTTCACAGACACGACCCTCAACCTGCAATCGGCCATTGGCTGTATCATGCTGTGTGGCATCGCGGTCAACAACGCGATACTGCTGGTGGACCAGGCGGGACGGCTGCGGCGCAATGGCATGGCAACGCGCGCGGCGCTGAGCGAGGCGGGACGGCGCCGGCTGCGCCCGATCCTCATGACCACGCTGACGACCATTCTCGCCCTGCTGCCCCTGGCATTCGGCCTCGGTGAAGGCGCCGATGCACAAGCCCCCCTGGCGCGCGCCGTGCTGGGAGGGCTTGCTGCCTCGACCGTGATCACCCTGGTCTTGATCCCGGCGGTGTACTCGCTGTTGCATCGGGAGGTTCC
>JAJDOJ010000043.1 GCA_022340215.1 Gammaproteobacteria bacterium | reverse complement strand
GTAGCGAGCATGATGGGAGAGCGAGATCGAATGTTCACGATTTTGAGGCGCATAGTGGGCCTACGCAACGAAAAATCGGGGGCATTTGAGCCGAGCTCCCATCAGCGCAGTAGATTAATCCTCAGTCCGACAGGCTCCTAGAACCAAGTAAGGCGATTGCTGTGTAACGATGTACCATCCTGTTTGTCTTTAGTCGCCCGTCCTCTGTGCTTCGACAACCGTTCCATAGTTCGACTATGCGTCTGTTGTCGCGTCTTGATGACGAACGAAAATCCGGCGTAATCTGGTATGTCATTTTCCGGCAATCGCCTAAAGCATCAAATCCACCAGAGAATTCCAACTGTTAGCGAGTCTATAGCACAATGAAAGACGAAAGAGTCCTGCCCGTACCGCACCGCGATGCCGTGACGGTCTTATCTGCCGATGCCTGGCAGCGTACATCCGTTCGTGTCGCGGCCTACTATGCCAGGCTGGGCTACACCGGCGCGGAACGCGACGAGCGCGTGTCCCGCACCCTGTCGAGAGCCTGGCAGCGCGCGACCTGGGCGCCCGGCAACAGCGTCGAGCAGCTCGCCTTCGAGCAGTTGCATCTCGACATGGTGGCGGAACGGGACACCGACGCCCCGGCTGTCAGCCCGGTGCAGGCGTCGGCCCGATCGCGCGTGCGCGGCTGGTTGTCGAGATCCGAAAACGCCGAACTTTCCACCATGCCGCAGTTGAGTTCGCGGACCTGGTCCTTCCCCCTGCTGGTCCGCCGCGCCATGGTGCCGGAGCGCCAGCAGCCGCGTCTGGCGCGACTGGTGCTGAGGAAGCTGAAACGTGGTCATGCCGCATAAGAGCGGACACGATGTCACAACAAGGCAATTCGATGGCTGGACAGCCTCAGCCTTGCGGCGTCGGGCGGTACTCGTCGCACTGGTCGTGCTGCAGACGATCCTTGCGACACAGTATCTGCTGGAAGTCCTTCCCGATGCCGGCAAGAGTTGGCTGGAACTCGGGATCGCGCTGCTCTTCGCCGTGTTGTTCGCCTGGATCTCCATGGGCTTCTGGACGGCATTCGCGGGATTCGTGGTCACGCTGGTCCACGGTGACCGCCTGAGGATCACGCGTCTCGAGGACTCCGATGTCGCGGCGGACACGCCCCTGGTGCGTACCGCGATCATCATGCCCATCTACAACGAAGACGTCTCGCGCGTGTTCGCTGGCCTGCGCGCGGCGTACCGAGCCCTCAAGGTCTCGGGTACGCTCGAAAACTTCGATTTCTACGTTCTGAGCGACACCACCAACCCGGACATCCGTGTGGAGGAAGAACGCGCCTGGGCGGGTCTGTGCCGCGAGGAAGACGCCTTCGACCGGGTGTTCTACCGCCGCCGTCGCGTCAACATCAAGCGCAAGACCGGGAACATCGCCGATTTCCTGCGGCGTTGGGGTGAGAACTACCGCTATATGGTGGTCTTCGACGCCGACAGCGTCATGTCGGCGCGATCCCTGGAACGGCTCGTCCGCCTGATGGAGCAGCGCCGGGAAATCGGAATCGTCCAGACTGCCCCGCTCATCGTCAACCGCGAGTCGCTGTACGCCCGTATCCAGCAGTTCGGCAATCATGTCTACGGGCCGGTGTTTGCGGCCGGGCTTCACTACTGGCAGCTCGGGGACGGTTACTACTGGGGCCACAACGCCATCATCCGCGTCAAGCCCTTTATGGACCACTGTGGACTGGGCCGCTTGAGCGAAAAGGGCCCGATGGGTGGCGAGATCCTGAGTCACGACTTCGTCGAGGCCGCGTTCATGCGCCGTGCCGGCTGGGAGGTCTGGCTGGCCTATGACATGGACGGCAGCTACGAGGAGACACCGCCAACACTCCTCGACGAGCTGAAGCGCGATCAGCGCTGGTCACAGGGCAATCTGCAGCATACGCGCCTGGTGCATGCCTGGGGATTGCGGTTCGTCCACCGGATGATGTTCTTCTACGGGATCATGGCCTACGGGTCGTCGCTGCTCTGGCTGATCCTGCTGGGATTCAGTACCGCCGACATCTTCGTTCAGGCCGCCAAGGTGCCGGTCTACTTCTCGGAGCAGCCTAGTCTCTTTCCGGTCTGGCCCATCTGGCGTCCGGAGCTGTCGCTGGCCCTGCTCGGTTCTACCGCGGCCCTGCTGTTCGTGCCCAAAGTGCTCTCCGTCGTGTTGATCGCGATTCACCGCGATCGGCGCCGGTTGTTCGGTGGGGATCTCGGTCTGATCGTCAGCATGTTGCTCGAGATCCTGTTCTCGGTACTGCTTGCCCCGGTGCGGATGTTGTTCCACGCCCGCTATGTGATGCTGACCATGATGGGCCTGAAGGTCAGTTGGGGAGCCCAAAGCCGCGAAGATGCACGCACGACCTGGTCCGAGGCTGTGAGGCGGCACGGATTCGGCACCTTGCTGGGCCTGGTCTGGGGCGCGGCGATCTATCGCTATGCGCCGGGAAATCTCGTATGGCTGTCCCCGATCATCGGTGCCCTGCTGCTCGCGATCCCCATTTCGGTGATTTCGAGCGAGGTCGGACCGGGGCGTTTCACCCGCCGGCTCAAACTCTTCAGGATCCCGTCCGAAACTCGACAGCCGGACCTGTTGCGCTGGGTCGACGAAGGGCTCGAGCAGGCCAGGGCGGCTCGCGAGCGTGACCCCCTCTACGGATTCACCCGTGCAGTGACCGATCCGGTCACCAATGCGCTGCATCTTTCCCTGATCCCGCAGGAATCCCGGCGGGGCGCCACAGGCGAGAAGTCGCTGATCGAGCTGCGGGAACGGGCACTGTCATCGGGACCGGACGCGCTATCGGGTGCCGAGCGCAACGCGCTGCTGGACGATGCCGACAGCATGGCGTGGCTGCACGCAAGGGTCTGGGAGACGACGGACAGTGTGGTGGCAGCGCACTGGGGGGTGACGAGCGCGGAAGGGGCTGGAACGGAGTTCGGACCGCAGCCGACACCGGTGTGACCAGCGGCCAATTACAGGTTCTCGTTTCGAATCACCCCCACAACCAGCCCCTCGATACAGAAATCCGCTCTCCGCGTATCGACCCTCAGGGTCTCGAACTCGGGGTTCTCGGGTATCAGGTAGGCGATATTCCCGCGCATTCGAAATCGCTTGACGGTGACTTCCCCATCGATACGGGCCACCACGATCTGTCCGTTTCGAATGTCCACGCCCCGGTGAACGGCCAGCAGATCGCCGTCCAGGATCCCCGCGTCGCGCATGCTCATCCCGCTGACGCGCAGCAGATAGTCCGCCCGGGGCTGGAACAGGGCGGGACCCAGGCGGCAATAGTCCTCGATGTGTTCCTCGGCCAGAACCGGACTGCCGGCGGCCACGCGGCCCACGATGGGTAGACCGGGATCGCGGCGGCGCTTCGCGATGCGGATGCCTCTCGAGGCATGGGGGATCAACTCGATGGCGCCCTTGCGCTCCAGTGCCTTTAAGTGGTCCCTGACACCGTTGGGGGACGTAATCCCCATGGCGCCGGCGATCTCGACGATGGTCGGAGGCATTGCCTCGGTCCTTATGTAATCCTTAATGAAATCAAGCAGTTCTGATTGTCTGGCGGTCAGTTTCTGCATCGCGCGGCTCTTTACTGTCGATATATACAGTATAGATCATTGACCGGGCCTGACAAGCTGTATGGAAGTGGTCAGCTATCAGCGACTGGGGTCGACGCGGCGTGGGGTGCTAAACTGAAAAGAAAAGCAAGGGAAACACGACACCACCGGATGGTTACCGGCAACCAGCAGGAGGGCAACGGTATGATTCAGACGGATGCGATCGAACTGGCCGGGACCCCTCCACCCTGGAGCGTCACCTCGGTCGATCGGTTCGTGGCTTCCGCCCTGGAGCGGGCCGAGCGGGAAGGCGGCGAGCTGCCGGCACATTTCCATCTCACGATGTGTCCCTGGGGGGAACGCAACGCGGCCGCCCGCCAGGGCGGCGAGTGGCACGGCGTCATGGACCCACGCTATCGCCTGGTCCACTTCACCGGTTGTGGCAGGCCCTATCTCGTCGCGATCCTGACCGGGATCGACGCGGCGCAACGGCAGCAACAGGCCATGCGCTACCTGCCCTGGTCAGAGCACTACTCGGCCTCACGGGAAGGCGGATCCCTGCGCCTGCAGTTCGTCGCCGAGGTCGAGCAACCGGAGGTCGATGCGCACGACGCGTTCGAGGGACGTGGACGAACCTTGGTCGAGTTGTTCGAAAGCGGGGAGATCCACACCTGGTAGCGCCCCGGCCACGCCTTGCACCGTCCTTAGGCGATTTCTGTCAAATGACATACCATCCTGCTTGTCTTTTCGTCCGTCCTCTGTGTTGCGACAACAGTGACATAGTTAGACTATGCGTAGACTATGCGCCTGATGTCGCGCCTTGATGACGAACGATCCCGGCGCGGCGCTGTCCCTGCTTTGCTTGGGCACCGGTCTTGGGCTTCCTGCCCAAGCCGTTCACTGCTTCGCAGCTCACCCGGCGCAATCTGGTATGCCATTTTCCGGCAATCGCCTTAAGGGCCGGCGCGATGCGCCATGCAAGCGCCCAGTGCCTGGGATAAAATGTCGGTCATATTCGCCGGGTAAGCATTAACGATGCCACCCTGTCCCCAACGTGTTGGAATGTCGTATGAATCAAGTCTCAACCGCCCAGATCGAGGACGCCGCCGAGGTGCGTGAAAACAACGGACACCCGCTGGCCGGCAAGCAGATGACGGGTGCGGAAATCATCGTACAGGTCCTCGCCGACGAGGGTGTCGACACGATATTCGGATACAGCGGAGGGGCGATCCTCCCCACCTACGATGCCGTGTTTCGGTACAATGCGCATCACGGCCAGTCCATGCCGCTGATCGTACCTGCCAACGAACAGGGTGCGGGCTTCATGGCGGCGGGCTACGCGCGCGCCAGCGGCAAGGTCGGTGTCGCCATGGTGACATCCGGGCCCGGGGCGACCAACACCGTCACCCCGGTGCGTGACTGCATGGCCGATTCTATGCCGATCGTCGTGATCTGCGGGCAGGTTTCCACCGCCGCGATCGGCTCGGACGGGTTCCAGGAGGCCCCGATCGCCAACATCATGGGGGCCGTGGCCAAGCATATCTTTCTGATCACGGATCCCGGCAAGCTCGAGGCGACGATGCGCACCGCATTCGAGATCGCGCGCACGGGTCGCCCGGGACCGGTAGTTGTCGATATCCCGAAGGACATCCAGAACTGGCCGGGGATATTCCAGGGCGCCGGTGTGTTGCCGGTGCGCGGGTATCGCCAGAGAATGCACGGCTGGAACGAAAACCGCCTGTCGGTGAAGCAGTGCGAGGCGTTCTTCGAGCTACTCGGCAAGAGCCGCAGACCACTGCTGTACGCGGGTGGGGGTGTCATTAACGGGAATGCAGCCGAAGAATTGGGCGTCTTTTCCGACACGTTCGGCATCCCGGTCGTCACCACCCTGATGGGAATCGGCAGCTTCGATACCACCAAGCCCCTGTCCCTGCACATGCTCGGCATGCATGGGACGGCATACGCAAACTACGCCGTGGACGACTGCGACCTCCTCATTGCGGTGGGGGCCCGTTTTGACGATCGGGTTGCGGGCGTCCCCGAAAAGTTCGCGCCGCGGGCCCGGGCCATCGCGCACCTGGATATCGATTCGTCCGAGATCGGCAAGGTCAAGAGTGCCGACTGGTATCACGTTGGCAAGCTGGGGGACAGTCTTACTGCACTCAGCGAGCATGGCGAACGAATTGGATTCTCCCCGGATTACAGCGCCTGGCGCGAGCACGTCCGGGAGTTGAAGGAAACCTACGCCATGAATTACGACAGGGAGAGCCAGGTGATCCAGCCCTATTATATCGTCGAGGAGTTGAACCGGCACACGCAGGGAAACGCCATCATCTCTACCGGTGTCGGGCAGCACCAGATGTGGGCCGCGCAGTACTTCGATTTCAAGTCGCCCCGGTTGTGGATGACCTCGGGCAGCATGGGGACCATGGGTTTCGGTTTGCCGGCCGCGATCGGGGCCCAGTTCGCCTGCCCGGATCAGATGGTGATCGACATCGACGGGGACGGCAGTATCCGCATGAACCTCGGCGAACTGGAGACCGTGACGACCTACAACCTGCCGGTCAAGGTCGTCGTGCTCAATAACTTCGGCGACGGCATGGTGAAACAGTGGCAGAAGCTATTCTTCAAAGGGCGCTTGTCGGCCAGTGACAAGTCGCTGCACAAGAAGAACTTCGTCAAGGCGGCGGAGGCCGACGGATTCGAGTACGCGGTCCGTCTGGAAAGCAAGGAGGACGTGCCGCGGGTGATCAAGGAATTTATTGAGTTTCCAGGCCCCGCGTTCCTCGAGGTCATCATCGATCTCGACGCATGCGTCTACCCCATGGTGGGTCCGGGAATGGCGTATTCGGAGATGATCACCGGTGATTTCATCCCGTCGCGCGAATACAAGGACAAGGACGTGGAGGACGTGGATGCCTCCAGTATGTTCTAGAACCAGCCACTTTCTATGACATCGAAGCGCTGTTTTTTCCGCGGGCTGCTCGGGTCAGGGGCCGTCGATGTGTTCGGCTGGGGATGCCCTGGGGGACGATGTTGAGAGTTCTCACGCTGGTACGACATGCCAAGTCGAGCTGGAAAGACGCCGCACTCGACGACGCCGATCGACCGCTCAACAAGCGTGGCAAACGAGACGCACCGGAGATGGGCAAGCGCCTGGCGAAGGTCGGTGCGAAACCCGCGGTCATCGTCTCGAGCCCGGCGAAACGGGCACGCAGGACCGCCCGGGCGATTGCCCAGGCGCTCAGATATCCCAAGGGAAAGCTGGTCGAGAAGCCCGCGGTCTATCTGGCGTCGGTCGACGATCTGCTGGCGGTGCTGGGCGGGATCGACAGTGAGTTACGCGACGTAATCCTGGTCGGCCACAACCCCGGCATCACGGAACTGGCCAATTTCCTCACCGGCGAAGCTATCTCCAACATCCCCACCTGTGGTGTCGCGCGAATAGGCTTCGAGGTGGATGACTGGGCCTCCCTGGGGCCCGGCAGCGGACACCTGGAGTGGTACGACACACCGAAATCCTCCCGTCGCAAGTAGCGGTTAGGTCCGATAAAAGTGTCGCCCGGATGAAGCGGCAGTGAAATCCGGGCATGTCGCCTAACAAATCAGCGACAGACCCAGCGAATTATTCAAAGTCGCTACCGATCTTGCATTCAATGCCGTCGTTGGCCGCGATGTCGTGGAGGGCAGTTCGACATGCCTGGATCTCGGCTGGGTTGAGCACGGCAGATGCGTGCTCTGCCTGGGTGAAATTGCCCTCTACGATGCACGTACCACCGCTGTTGCCATTATCGAATACGCGGAGGAAGTTCATGTCACCGTCAGCTGTCTCTGTGCCTATTTGTGTCAACACGATTTGCGCGCCGTCAGTGTTGATCTCACAGTTTTCAGTTTTGAACGGGTCTTCGGTTCCAGAGCCTTCGGTCTTAAGAGGATCGCCAAAAACGCGATCGCCGAAGATGGCTTTACCCGAGCGCCGTCCGTCGCAGGGGCACACGGTTTTGCCTTCTTCTTGCGGTTTGGTGAGTCTCCCGAGACTAACACGCGCTGGTTCGGTTATGGCGGAATGCGCCGTTGGTCTCTGCAGAAAGAATGGGCGCTGATAACCCGGTAAGTCAGGACCAGCTACGCGGCGCAGGCCCTGTCAGGTGTGGCCTGTTGCCCTTCGGGACTGCAGTCTGTAGCCGAAGCCCCGTTCTCCTCACGCAGTTCGATCACCGGAAAGCGCACCGTCATCCCGGCCCGGAACGTATTCAGATTGAGGTCCGGATTGTACTGGCGAAGCAGCCATACGGGTACCCTGTAGTCCCTGACGGTCAGCAGCCAGAGCGATTCCCCTTTGCGAAGTACATGTTCGCGTGTCTCGCGGATACGGTAATGATGGAAGAACTCGGTCTGGATCGCGAGGTGGAACGCGCGTCGCTGCTCCTCGAACGCCTCCCGGTCGATCCGGCCGAAGTCCAGTTTGAGGCGCCTGCCGATTGGCACCGGTTTGCCGTATTTCAGGCCGTTGATGTCCCGTAGCTTCTGAGTGTTGATCTGCAGCCAGTCCGCGTAATGCCCGAGGGTCTCGGCGGCCTGAACCTCGATCGTCCCGTCGGCGGCCACCGAGTAGTCTGTGGGATCTGCGGACAGGTCTGAGTGCATCTCCTCGGGCATGGCGGGACCCAGGATCTCGGTTTCATCGCGGGCCTGGGCCTCCACCATGGCGATCTCGGCTTCGCTGTTCGCGTCTGCTTCGTGTGTCCCCGGCGAGTCGCTGCTGTCCGGCATTCCCGAGAGAACGCCTTCTCCGGTCACGGGCGGGGACAGCCGCAGGTTCTGGCCGACGTAGATGCGGTTGGCATCCGGTATCCCGTTCCAGGCCATCAGGTCGGTGCGGGAAACGCCGTGGTGGGCCGCGACGATAGACAGGGAATCCCCGTTGCGTACGCGGTGCGTTTCGGGTCGGAGGCTCCCGTTTTTTCTCGAGGCCGGTCCCGCCGATATCTTCAATGCCTGTCCGACGTAGATCCGGTCGGGGTCACTGAGCCCGTTCAGGGCCATCAGCTCGCTTCGCGGCACGTGATAACGATCCGAGATTTCCGACAGGGATTCGCCGCGACGCACCTGGTGCGTTCGTCTTCCGTCGCCCTGCGGGGCGGGGGAGGGTTGCGCCAGGGCCACCGTGATCGGGCCCGGCTCGCTGAACGGCAGGCGCAGCACCTGACCGGCGCGGATTTGGTGCCGGTTGTGGAGGGTATTGATTTCCAGCAACTGCGCAGTCGTGAATCCGTGCGCGCTGGCGATCTGCGAGAGTGTCTGGCCGCGTCTGACCTTATGGGTCCGGTCGGGTCGCTGCCTCGCGTAGCGCCTGTCTGGCGGAATCGCATTGATCGCCGTGGCGAGTTCGATGCAGTCGCCATCACATTTCAGCCGTAGCGGGTAGCCTTTCGGCACGAACTTGTCGCCTCGCCAGACGGCGGGGCGAAGCGCGGGATTGAGCGACCGGAGTTCCGCCTTCGGGACGTTCAGGGTCTTCGCCAGCGTGGCGGAGGGGACGTAGGCCGGAACCTCGAAAACCGTGCGCTCCTCGGAGCCGGCCGACTGAAGCGGCGCATAGCGTTGCGCCGCCTCCCGGTCGGCCTGAAGCGCGGCGAGAAAGGCGACATAGAAGTTTCTCGAAGCGAACCCGAAGGCGCGGCCCTTGTATTCCCTCACGATCGGAACGATATCGGTGCCTCCGAGCTCCGCGACGGCCCTGCGCACCCCGGATGCCCCGTGATTGTAGGCCGTGATTGCCAGCGGCCAGGTGCCCGTGAGTTCATGGTTGTACTTCAGCAGGCGCGCAGCAGCGTCCGTGCTGGTGTAGGGGTCGAGTCGCTCGTCGACCACGTGGTCGACCCGCATGAATCGCCGGCCGGTCGAACGGGTGAATTGCCACAGACCCACGGCGCCCACGCTGGAGCTGACCCCCGGATTGAAGGACGACTCGACATGCGGCAAGGCGCTGAGTTCGCGCGGTACGCAATAGGCGGCGAGCGTCTCCTCGATGTGTGCCCGCCACTGACCGGAGCGTACCCAACCGTCCCGGAACCGGTCGGATTGACCGAGCTGAAAGCGCAGCCGTTTCGCCGCCTTGCGGAGTTCCTCCGGCGTTGCATTGCGCTTGCGCCACATGTCGTCGACGATCTTCCCCTCTGCGGACAGATTGTCACGTCTCCCGTCGGCCAGTGCGAGAAGGATCTTGCGGTACTTTTCCTTTGCTCGATTCACCCGGTCCGCGCGTATCTTTGCGGGTTCGTAGTCCGGCACCGCGATCAGTTCGTAGATGACACCGAGGTCGCGATTGTCGTGGACCAGACCGTGGCTCGTATCGACACCGGTGTATATCAGCTTCCAGAATGCGATGTCCGGCTCGAGTTCTGTGGGGCGAGGAAAGGGGGACTGTTCCACGGGGGTGTCGCAAGCCAGTGCGATAGTGACCGTGAAAAACAGGCACAGACCCGGCCAGAGAGACCGGATCGGGAAAGGTGGCCGATAGCGACGGCAGGAAACCTGCTGTCGCCGTATCGATCTAGCGATTGTCATTTCTCTTGTTTGTCGCCATCACTGCGCGGTGCGATCGATCTGCCTTTCGGTACCGCCAGTTTCACTTGCGCCAGCCGATAACCACAAGGCGGGTCGCGACCTGGTCGCTATGTTAGGAAGACGGGTCGCCGTAGTCAAAGGTTTCACCCCGGGGGCTTGTCGCTCTCGTATCCCGCAGGCAATGGTTCACGCCATGAGCCCCGATGGCAATCGGGTTATGATCCGTGTGAACCCGGCCGGCTGCGGAGACCCGGGAGAAGAATCCATGAAACAGGGGGGACGGCAATTGAAAGCGAACTACCCGATGCTCGTGTTGGCGCTGCTGGTACTCGCTTTCTCGACGGCGTGTGCGCACGTCGAGGAGAGGGAGCAGGTCAACGCCTTCAAGAAGGATGTACTGGACTACGGAAGGATGTTGCGCTGGAGGAACTACGAGGATGCGACCCGCTTTCTTCGCAAGCGCGACCACACCCGGGTCGAGTCGCACCCGGAGGACCTGAAGGAGCTGCGCATCACCGCCTACGACCTGGTTCGGACCACGTTCACACCGGAAGGGGACGAAGCCGAGATCGTGGCGCGGATCGAGTACTACTACGACGGCTCGAACGTGGTCAAGGAGATCGAGGACACACAGGACTGGTGGTACGAAAAGGAGGAAAAGCGCTGGTACCTGGACGGGAACCTGCCCGAATTCGAGTAGTTGCTGGTGGACTGCGCTGCACCGCGCTTGTCCACACTACCGAACTACCGAACCCGATTTCGACGGGTGTGCACGGGGTAGGGTGGACAAGCAAAGCGCAGTCCACCAGTTGAAAAGGATCGTTATTCCCCGGCCCCGCCGGTGTATGGAGTAGAAGGGTGGACAAGCGTAACGCAGTCCACCAGTTACCGATTGCGGCCGCCCAGAGCCCTGTCGCGCAGGACAGGGGGCAGGAAGGCGAGATCTTCGGGTCGGTCGATGTCCGGCAGCGGCGGCAGTTCCTCCCAGCGCCAGCCGAGGCGCCGCAGGGCGGCGCGGGTCTGTTCCACTACCCTGACCCCTCCCCAGTCGATACCCGTGAACAGGTCTGGGTGGGCGGCCCTGGATCCGATGAGTACGTAGCCTCCGTCCAGTGCGGGCCCGAGGACCACAGGGACGTCCTTCGACAATACGTCGAAGGCCAGGCCCAGGTATTCGACATCGAGGTCCGGGCAGTCGGTCCCAACGATGACGACTCGCCCGGCCCGCAAGAGCGATTCGAGGAGTGCGGTATACATCCGTCGGCCCAGGTTGCCGTCAGGCTGGGGCATGAGCGGCACGCCGAACCGGGCGGCACAGTCGCGGAAAAATGCGTGATCCGGGTCCGGTGCGCACCACAGGTCAACGGCGACATCGTCAAGCCGGCTGCAGGTCTCCAGCGTGCGCATCGTTAGGGCGCGATGCAGTCTGGCGCAGCCCTCCGGACGTAGCACCGGTTCGAGGCGGGTCTTGACCCGCCCGGGTACCGGCCCACGGGCGAACACGGCGATCCGCCGCCCGTGCCGTTTCATGAGGATTTATCGTAGTAGGCTCGTTCGAGCGCGGCCGGATCGGCGCCCAGATAATAGCGCAGCCTGAATTCCCACATCCGCAGTACGCTGCGGGCAATGCCGCGTTGTTCCCAGTAGCGGCTCGAGGCGGTTACCCGTTGCCGTAAATGGACGGGTCTTGCCTTGGTCCTGAGTCGCCGGCTGATGGCAATGTCCTCCATTAAAGGCAGGTCCGGATAGCCCCCGACGGACTCGAAAAGACCTCGGCTTACGAACATCGCCTTGTCGCCGGTGACCACGCTAGTGATCCGGCTACGCAGGTTCATCATCGACTCGATGATCCGGAACGCGATCGGTTTGCCGGAGAGCCTCACATCGAAGCAGCCCCAACGTGGCGTTCCGCCCTGCAAGGCGTCGAGGACAAGTTCGTCCGCGCGTTCGGGCAGTGAGGTGTCGGCGTGGAGGAACAGCAGGACCCCGCCGCTTGCCGAGGCGACGCCGGCGTTCATCTGCCGTGCACGGCCTTTCCCTGATCGGATCACGGTATCGGCATGTGCCTCGCAGAGTTCCAAGGTCCCATCGCCACTGCCGCCGTCGATGCAGATGAGCTCGTGGCCACGCGCCCGCAGAGGGGCCAGGGCGCGGATCGCCGGGACGATCCGCCCGGCCTCGTTCAGCACGGGCATGACGATCGAAATCTGCACCCTAGCCGCCAGGGATTCGCCACATCGCCGGATCAGTTCAGCGCGCCGCTGCAGCTGCTGCCCTGCCCGGCCGTGCAGCCGTAGCAGTGGTCGGCTACTCGCACCGGCCTTCCGTCCAGTGCACCGGCGTCCAGTTCGCGGATATGCACCGGGCGTCCGGATCCGTTCACGTTGAGACCCAGCATCTGGTTGAAGTCGCAGTCGTAGACGTATCCTCGATAGTCGATGCTGATGAGCGTGCGGCACATCACCTCGCAGAGGTTTTCGTCCCTGTGAGCCTCGTGCAGCAGGGACATGTAGTCACCAAACTCGCCTCGGGAGACCAGCGTGCTGCCGAAGCGGGCGATCGGCATGTTGGCCAGTGAATAGAGTCGATTGAAGACGATGCCATAGCGCCCGTCGAGCTCACGTGCGTAGTCCGCCTGCAGACCGCACTGGGGTGGGGGCAGGGTGGGGCCGATCGGGTTATAGACCAGGTTGAGTTCCAGACCCGAACCCGGTTGTCCGTATCCCAGCGCGTTGAGTCGCCTCAGTCCTGCCAGGCTGCTGCGGAACACGCCATTACCCCGTTGCGCGTCGACATTCTCCTCCAGGTAGCAGGGCAGCGAGGCGATGATCTCGATCCGGTGTTCGGCCAGGAACGCCGCCAGGTCGGACTGGTCTGGCTCTTCAAGGATGGTCAGATTACAGCGGTCGATGACATGGCGGTGAGCCTCGCGGGCGCCCCCGACCAGTCGCCGGAACCACGGGTTCAGCTCCGGCGCGCCGCCGGTGATATCCAGGACCTCCGCGGGACTGTCCACGAAAAATCGAAGCACGGTTTCGACCGTTTCGCGGGTCATCTGCTCCCTGCGGTTCGGACCCGCGTTGACGTGGCAATGCAGGCAGGACTGGTTGCAGCGGTAACCGAGGTTGACCTGTACCGTCCGCAGACCGGCGCGCCTGACGGCGGGAAAATCGGTGTCTTCGAGTAGTGGTAGCATCCGGTGCATGGTCGCTCTACCTTCGTTGACGAACGCGAACCCATTATACTTTTGTCATGAACAGAGAACACGACAGCGCATCGTTGCTGCGCCTGGCGACGCGGGCATCCGTTATCACCGCGGCGATACTGATCGCCGTGAAGCTGGGCGCCTGGCTGGTCACCGACTCGGTGAGCATGCTGGCCTCGCTGGTCGATTCCCTGGTGGATGCGGCCGCGTCCGTAATTACCCTGTTTGCGGTTAGTTATTCTCTCGAACCGGCCGACGAGGAACATCGTTTCGGGCACGGCAAGGCGGAGTATCTCGCCGGGCTCGCACAGTCGACCTTCATCGGTGGGTCGGCGATCCTGCTGTTGCTGATGTCGATAGACAGGTTGCTACATCCCCAGCCGATCGAGCGGGTCGGCGTCGGTGTCGGTGTGATGGTGTTCTCGATCGTCGCGACACTGGTGCTGTTGATGCTGCAGCGTCACGTGATCCGCCGAACCGGGTCGGTGGCGATCCGCGGGGACTCGCTGCACTACCTGACGGACCTGTTCACCAACCTGGGCATCATCGCCGCACTGGTGCTTTCGGCCTTCGGGTGGCCGGGTTTCGATCCCCTGTTCGCGATGGGGATGGCTTTCTACATCCTCTACAGCGCCTGGCGCATCGGATACGACTCGGTACAGTTGTTGCTGGACCGCGAACTCCCGGTCGAGGTTCAGGAAAACATCAGGGGAATCGCGAGTGGACACGACTCGGTGTGGGGGATCCACGAACTGCGGACCCGGCAGTCCGGGCGCACCTGGTTTATCCAGCTACACCTGGAGATGGACGGAGCCCTGGAGTTACGCAAGGCGCACCGCATCGCCGACGAGGTCGAGGCCCGGATCCAGGAGGCCTACCCCGAGGCGGACATCATCATCCACGAAGACCCCTTCGTCGCGGAAACCAAGGTCTGATTGCCTTTGCGCGGGAACAATCCTGGGCGCGGGAGCAGAAAATGCCCCCGCCGCGACGGTTCGATACCGGTCGTGGCGGGGCGGGCGCACACGATGTTCCAAGAATCAGGAACAGTCGGGGTGGGCGGGCAGGTTACCGAAGGGATCACTGAACGCCGGGTCGCAGATGAATTCCCAATCGGTCAGGCTGCGGAAGAAGTTCAACAGGTCTTCCCGTTCCTGACCCGTCAGATCGAAGCCTGAAATCAGGCTGCTCTTGAACGGGTTTTGCGCCCCGTCACCGGCCAGGGGGCCGTCGTTGATCAGGCGGCCGCCGCGCATGTAGTGGTCGACCGCGCTCTCGAGGGTCGCGATGGAGCCGTCGTGCATGTAGGGGGCAGTGAGTTCGATATTGCGGAGGCTCGGCGCCCGGAACCGTCCCATGTCGTCGTCTTTCTGGGTGAATTCCCAGATCCCGGTGTTGTTCGTCGGGTAGGCGCCCGTCCCGTTGATGTTGTACAACCCGTTGTTGTTGAACTGCGTCTGGTCGAAGGCCACGCCCTCGTGATCGACCGACTGGCTGAGGTTGAACCCACCATGGCAGTGAAAGCACTCCAGGCGTTCACCGAAGAACAGTTCGCGTCCGCGAACGGCGGATTCCGACATGGCCTGGGCATCGCCCCGGTTGGCATTGTCGAAGGGCGATGTGGCCGAGATCATGGTGCGCTGGAACGAGGCGAGGGCCTTGATAACGTTGTCCGTGGTGACCGGATCAGCCTGGTCCGGATAGGCTCGCGCAAAGAGATCGGTGTAGACGGGATCGTTGGAGAGCCGGGCGAGGATCTCGTCCTCACGGTCACTCCAGCCGAGTTCGACGGGCGTCTGGTTGAACAAAACACCCAGGGCCTGCGATTCGAGGGTGCGAGTATTCGGATTGGCCCAGTTGAAGGCGGAATTGTAGGCGACGTTCGCCAGCGCCATGCTGTTGCGCGCGTGCAGTTCGTTTGCGGTGATCCCGATCGCCTTGGGAAGGCCGTCGGTAAAGGCCTTCGCGGGCTGATGGCAGTCGGCGCAGGACCGCCCTCCGTTCAGCGAGAGTCTGCGGTCATAGAACAGATGACGGCCGAGCTCGACGCCCTCGACCGTGGTCGGGTTGTCCGCCGGGATCCGGGGCATCGGAAACCCTTGCGGAAGGTTCCACTCCCAGGTGGCGGCCGGAACCCGTCCCGGGTCCTGCGGGGTCGGTTCGGTCTGCGGCGCCGCTCCGCCGTTCGAGACCGGATCACTCGTCGACTGTGACGGTGTCGAGTCGGTGACGGTGGTCCCATCATCTCCGCCACCGTCTCCGCAGCCTGACAGAAGCGCTGCCAGCAGAGCGCTGCCGATGAGGGCTGTCCGTGCGGGCAGTGACGGATGGTTCGCGTACCGTGCCATGTGTCGACTCCTTGTAAGGCGTTATCGCGGAAGGATTCCGAAGAACCGCTGGGGATCCTCGCCGGGGTAGTTCTGGGGTGCGTTCTGCCCATCGTCAAAGACGAAGTCCAGCCCGAATTTCGGCAGGATCTCGATGCATTCGGGATCCGAGTTACCGGACATGCAGCCTGGCGCCGAACCCGCCACGTTGGTCGCGATGTCGGAATCCTCCAGGATCCGGTCGAGATAGGCACCGACCGTATCGACATCGGCGTCGAAGCCGGTCAGGCAGACGCGGGGACGATTCTGGAACTTGCAATTCGCGATGGGCGTGGATGTCTTCCCGTCCGCTTTGCAGCCGGTGCTGCCCAGGTGAACGTTATATCCGACCGCGGCGCCATCGGGATCTCCGACTCCGTCGAGGCGGACGAACTTGTGTCCGCCCTGCCAGTTCCAGAACATGCCGCTGATATTGAGCGGGGAGGGCTGCAGGGTGTTGTCGAGGTGGTTTTCCTCGAAGGGTATACCGAGCGTGAAGCAGATCCCGGTGAACACAACGTCCTCGTCATTAAGGATCGTGCCCGTGACGAGGCGGCGCATTTCCGCGGTGCCGGTGTCGCAACCGTTCTCGAAGTCCAGCAGCGCGACGTTGCGGTACTGCCATTTGCCGTCCTGCTCCAGCGAGACGGGGACCTCTTCTCCTGTGCCGCTCACCAGCGCGGGTTCGCTGATGTAGATCCTGAAGTCGTTGGCCCGAAACGCATTGGCGATGCCCGTGCCGACGCCTTCGTAGGTCGTTCCGCAGACAAAGGCATCGTCACCGACCCGTCCGTCGAAACGGATTGAGGCTGAGCGGGTCTCGGCCTTCGGGGTGTCGCCGGCCGGGGTCAGGGTATTGTCGATCCCGTTGCCGCCATCGTCGCAGCCTGAGGACAGGAGGATTGTGAGCGCCGTTGCGAGCGCCATTCCCGTAGTCGTTGGGGTTCTCATCACTTTCTCACTCCCTGAATATGATGAACTCGTGATTCCATTCCGTGACGCGGCCAGCTGTCCAAACGGTAGATCGCGGAATCGAACCGTTTGGGTTTCCCGGCCGGTTGCCCCTAAATTCGTGCATCAGAGTATATTGATATTCTATTTGCCGACCGATGCGACACCGTGTCGCAGGTCAAGTTGTTGAGAGCCGCCCGGGGAGCGAGAGCAGGATGTTCCGCAAGGGGCGGAGTTGGCGCAGCGACCGGCGCGCGTGGGGGCAGCGGTAAAGATGGATGGTCTTGGGTCGTCCAGAAATTTTTTATATTAAGAGATATAACAGTAACTAAAAATACTAACCTAATGTAAAATATTCGTTATAGGATTGCGGTGTCGCTGAACAAGCGCCAGGCGGGTGCGTGCTCTAAGGTACGGTGAGACCCGGATTGTGCCCCCCATGGACATGGGACGCCCCGCCTGTATCAATGTTCGGAATGTGATGTGCGGCACACGGATCTCCACCGCGTACTGGTTACGAGTGCGCCACTTCGATCCAGTTCGAACCCGTGTGGATCCGCAGACGCGTGATTCGGGCCGGCGGGTGCCGGGCGGTCTGATACCTCTGCATAGTTCGACTATGCGCCCGTTGTCACGCCTTGATGACGAACGAAAATCCGGCGCGATCTGGTATGCCATTTTCCGGCAATCGCCTAAGCCGCCGTACCACGAACGCGTGCGCAACGAACGGATGAATTAAGCCGGATCATGTTTTGCGAGAATCCCAGTACCCATCGGGTTCGAAGGGTGGTGTGCCCCACGAGCCAGGGCCTTGCAGGCGCTGACACCGATGCGAACCAAGTGGAACCTGAGGAACATGTATTTGACCGTGTTGCGCAGTCCACGGTCACGGTATCCGAAGGCGACCCGGTACATCGGGGTGGACCAGTTCAGGTAACCGTTCACGGGGTTGCGCGACACCACGGGAGCACGGTGCTAAGCGAGTGTCTTGATTTACCTACGTCGCCGCGAACAGGCGGGCGGCTTCGCCGGGCTGCAGGCGCCGGTCGCGCGGACGTCCGCCGGGCGGCAGCTTGATTGATATCGCGCACCGGGTTATGGACATGTATGCCCCATTCCTTGTGCGCCACCTCAAAGACATGGCCGAGCAGGACCGGGTCGCGTTTCACGGTCGCCGGGGTGACCTTGCGCAACCGCTCGTCGCGCCAGCGGGCGATGTCGACGCCGCTGACCCCGGCGACAAAGCGGCGGGCGAGGGGATGGCACATCATCAGGCGCAGGCGGTTGGTTTCGGGCTCCGCGCCCTTCTTCAGCGGGGTGACCTCGTCGAGGTAGCGTTCGAGCAGTTCCTTGAGGGTGGTCGACTCGGCCTCCGCGCGTGAGACGAACGCGCCTTTGTCCATCTCGACCTCGATGGCGCGTGCCCACTGCTCGGCCTCGGCACGGGTCTCGAAGGTCCTGGTCTGCAGCGGGTGACCTACCGGACAGGAAGTCCCAATGCCGCGGAGCCCAGGGGTAAGCGAGAGCGGCCTTCTTTACGGAGCCCGATCGGGGCGGCAGCCTTTCGCCTGCGGTCGTGGTCGGGGCGGCGTTCCTAGCCGAGGCCGGTCTGTCGATCGGTCCCCTGGAGCGGCCAGACCGGTTGATAGATCAGTCGCAGGCGCTATAATTATGACTATCGTTATATGACTATGGCCATAATTATGGAAACCGAAGTCTCTAAATCGCAGTTCAAGGCAAAGGCCCTGGAGATACTTCGCCGGGTCGAGGCCACCGGCGAGCCTGTTCTGGTAACAGACCACGGAAAGCCCACAATCGAGGTGCGCCGACATCGCTCTCTCGAGCGTTCTCCGCTCGACCTGCTTCGAGGCAGCGTCGTGGATTACCTCGACCCGACCGAGCCGGTGGGTGAGCAAGACTGGGAGGCGCTGACATGATCGTCGTGGACACCCACGCGTTGATCTGGTGGGTGAACGACGATGAGCAACTCTCCGACAGGGCGCGCAAAGCGATTGAGAAGGAGATCAGCGGCGAGGATGGACAGGTGTTTATCTCGACGATAACCGCCTGGGAGATCGCTTTGCTTGTAGAAAAGGGTCGTCTGACTTTGACGATGGATGTTAAAGACTGGATTGATACCGTGACCGCTATCGAGGGCGTTCGTTTTGTCCCCATAGATAACGAAGTCGCCATTCAATCGGTGAGACTGCCGGGTGAATTTCACCCCGACCCCGCCGATCGAATGATCGTCGCGTTGGCTAGACGCCTATCGACCGTTCTGATCACCAGCGATGCGAAGATCCAGGCCTACAAACACGTAAAGACGATCTGGTAAACAACCCACTTGGACAAGACATTAACCGGCATTTCCATTCTCTGCCGGGAAATGTACGTATTCCGACCCAAGCTGACCGCCCATTCCGATTGAATGTGACCGGTCATTCCGACGCACCTTCGTCTGAATACGCAAAATGCTGGTCAACATTTCGCAGATGAAGTAAACAAGTTTTGAGGGATCGGCAGCCGCTACCGACGATGTTTCATTCGGGCAATGCTGACCATTGGGCGAGGGCACAGTAACCGTCCCCCGGCAGAGCCGGGGGATGCTTACTCGATTCACCCCAGCTTCAACGCCAAATCCTCCGCCTTCAGATGCGTATACCTGCGCAGCATGCGTAGGTCCTTGTGTCCGGTGATGCTGGCGACCTCCATGATGTTCAGCCCTTTCTCGAACAGCCGGGCCGTGGCCTCGTGGCGCAGGTCGTGGAAGCGGAGGCCCTCGATACCGGCCCGGCGTATTGCGCGCATGTAGGAGCGCTTGACCGCCTCGGTGGTGACGCCGGGGAAGACATTGCCGTGCAGGCTGCGGGGCAGGTCGCGCAGTACGGCGACGGCGGTCGTCGACAGTGGCACGGTCCGCGCCTCGCCGTTCTTGGTATCCGGCAGGTGTGCGGTGCGACGGTGCAGGTCGATGTGCTCCCAGCGCAGGCTCAGCAGTTCGCCCTGACGCATCGCGGTCTCGGTCGCCAATTGCATCAGCCCCCGACGCTAAGAAAACCGAACCCACTTGTGCTCAGGAAACTGGACCCACTAAATGCACACCTGCAGGTAAATATTCTGCTTCTTTTAGTTGAAAATTTTGTTGTTGTGAGCCTGTGAACACTGTGGGCGAGAAGCCAGAGAGTGTGGTCAGCTTGTGGGTAACAGGGATGTTATCCATCAGGCTGTCCACACGTCCCGAGATCGGCAAGCGTGTCGAACAGCGCTCCGGTCGATGTCGGCGTACCGGCGCCCGCCCACCACAGTGCGGTCGGCAGATCGCCGATGAGCAGGGGCCGGACCACGGAGGCGACCCGGTCCACATCCTCGACATAGAACTCAACGAGAATGTGTTCGCAGCACAGCTGGATACCGTCTCCGAGGCGCCGGCAGTGGGCGTACACTTCGGCGAGTACGGGTTGGCCTCGATCGGCCCCGGCGGCCAGCAGCAGCACTCGGGCGGGGTGACGCACGACCAGCAGTGCGATGCTCTCCGTCAGATCCTCGATCTGGTCCCGGTGGTCGCAGACAATGATGACGTTTGACATACTCGCCCGGGTCACGGCCGCGCCGATCTTTACCGCCTCGCGCTGCATGTTCTCCCAGGCGGAGTCGAGCTGGCTTTCGATCTCCCGCACGCTGACCGGAACCGGGGCATTGTCCTGCACGTCAGGTGTCGTCGGGCCGGTCATATCACCCGCCATTGGAATCGGTCGGATGCGATCAGCCGGTCCGCCTCCACGGGACCCCAGGTGCCGGCCGAGTATTCCGGCAGCCAGCGCACGGCTGTCCTCCCATTCGTCCAGTATGGTCTGGATCCAGGCCCAGGACGCCTCGACGGCATCGCGGCGCATGAACAGCGTCGCATCCCCCGCCATCACGTCCAGCAGCAGGCGTTCGTACGCCTCGGGGGACTGGCCGCCGAAGGTGGAGCCGTAGCGGAAGTCCATCTTCACTGGGTAGATGCGCACCCGGGGTCCCGGCAGTTTGGTGGCGATGCGTAGCGAGAGGCCCTCGTTGGGCTGGATGCTGAGCGCCAGGACGTCCGGTTCCAGCGGGCGGCTCATGTCGGTGTTGAACAGGATGTGCGGCACGGGCTTGAACTGCACGGCGATCTCGCTGGCCCGCTTGGGAAGGCGCTTGCCGGTGCGAATGTAGAACGGCACGCCCGCCCAGCGCCAGTTGTCGATGAAAAGCTTGAGGGCGACGTAGGTTTCGATGACCGAATCGGGCGCCACGCCGGCTTCCCGGCGGTAGCCGGGGACGTCCTCACCCTGGAAGTACCCGGGTGCATACTGGGCGCGCACCACGCAGTCCTCGACGACCCTGCGGGAGAGGGGACGCAGGCAGTGAAGCACATCGAGCCGGCGGTCCCTGATCACGTCGGCGTCCATGCTCCAGGGTGGCTCCATGGCCATCAGCGAGAGCAGTTGCAGGATGTGATTCTGCACCATGTCGCGCAGCGCGCCGGCACCTTCGTAGTAGCCGGCGCGGGTGCCCACCCCTTCCTGCTCGGCCACGGTGATCTGCACGTGATCGATGTGTTTGACGTTCCACAGGGGTTCAACCTCCTCCAGCCGGCGCTTGAGGGCCTGGTAGCTTTCCGGGTCGTCGAAGGTCCCGCGCTGATAGAAGACTGTGCGCTCGTAGTCCGCCCATTGCGCCTCGGTCAGTGTCTGACGCGAGAACTCCTCGATCCTCGAACGTGCGAAGTCCCGGTAGGAGTCGTCACTCAGGTCTTCCAGCGAGAAGCCCATCACCGCGAAGTTGGTCGGCAGCACGGCGTCGAGTCCCAGGTTGTAGATCGCCGGCAGCAGTTTTCGTCGGGACAGGTCCCCGGCCCCGCCGAAGATCACGAGGGTACAGGATTGGGGAAACAAGGACCCCGAGCCGGAGGTAGAGGACAAGGGATTGGCTTGTGTCGATTGATTCATGAAACCTCTGACCAGTCCGTTGCCGAACTACGTGCAACGGGAGTTTGAGGACTATCTGCGATGCGGCCGTCTGGAGCACGGCTTTCTTCGGGTGCGTTGCGATACCTGCCACGCCGAGCATCTGGTCGCGTTCAGCTGTTGTCCGCAGTCGAAGACTATCCGGACTCGAAGGGGAGAAGGGAGGTGTTGGGGCTCAGGTACGCACGAGGGTTGAGTCCGGGCGCTCCTGGGTGCTTAAAGTCGCTGCACTACTACCGCAGATAGTTTCCGTCCCCGAGCGATGACGCCCCGCGGGGTAAGAATCCGTGCGTGGTTCCAGTAAAAGTATTCGCGCACCGTCGGGCGGACGCAAGCTGACCGAAAAACCGAACTCCGTCGAGTTTGCGTTACTCCCCGGCTCCCTTTCGAGGATATTTTCGGATCGAAGACCGACTCTTCGCTTGGCTTTCCAGCCAGGAAATATCAGGAGTGCAGCCATCCCAACAGCCCGTGAATCCAGGGGTTGCTAGCCTCGACTCCGGATAGTCTTCGACTGCAGACAATGAATAGGTTCAACAGCTGCTATCGTGAATTCGCGATAGCAGCTGGAAATACCGTGGGTTCTGCCCGAGCTACGGCGTATGGTGCATAGCCGAGCGCGCCGCGTTGCTGGTCGATGAGGTCTTTCCCGAGCAACCGGTGCGCCAATAATGGAATGGTCCGCCCCGCTTCCGAAACCGGCGTTAACGCGCCAGACTGGCGATTCCAGTCAACCAGATGAAGCGGAGCGAACCGTGAAGAAACATACCGAAAATCGAGAAGTGAAAGTAATGGGCATCGACTTGGCCAAGAACAGCTTTCATGTATACGGTGTGGATGCCAACGGCCAAAAGGTCATCAGCAAGAAGTTGAGCCGCCAGAAGCTTAAGGCGATTTCTGTCAAATGACATACCATCCTGCTTGTCTTTTCGTCCGTCCTCTGTGTTGCGACAACCGTTACATAGATCGACTATGCGCCTGTTGTCGCGCCTTGATGACGAACGGAAATCCGGCGCAATCTGGTATGCCATTTTCCGGCAATCGCCTAAGGAATATCTGGTGGCCCTCCCGGTGTGTACGATTGCGACGGAGGCGTGCGCGGGAGAGCACTATTGGGCTCGGCTGTTTGAGTCGTACGGGCATGAGGTGAGGCTTATCGCGCCGCAGTTCCTCAAGCCCTATGTCAAATCCAACAAGAACGATGCGGCGGATGCTGAGGCGATCTGTGAAGCGGTGCAGCGAACCAACATGCGTTTTGTGGCCGTCAAGGAGATCGGGCAACAGGATATTCAGGCGATCCATCGGATGCGCAGCCTGGCCGTGGAGCGCCGAACAGCGCAGTCAATCAGATCCGGGGTCTACTTCTGGAGTACGGCATCGCGATACCGGTCGGTCGGTCGGTTTAATTTGCTCAAGCGCCTGCCCGAGATTCTACCTATCGCTCTCACCAGCTGATTTGCCCGTATCTGTTTCGCTGCTGCTTATGGCAGCCAGAATTAGTCGTGACCTGACCATCTTGACTGGATAGGGAGACCATCATGGGTTTCACCCGGCGTATTGAACGGCACATGTGCAACAGTGCTGTGGATAGGGTAACAATCGTTGGGCATGGTAGCCGTTCTGTTCTGGAAACTCCGGCATGGCGGACCGTCCTGTGGATAGCCGTCCTGTTGTTGGTCCCGGGACCGATGCCGGTTTTGTCGGCAACCCCGGTACACCTTGAGAACGAATACCTGCTGTCACTGGAGGATGCCATATCAATGGCGATCGAGGGCAATCCGGGGCTTGCGGAAATGCAGGCGCGCGCCGAGGCCATGGCGGCCGTCCCGTCACAGGCGGGCTCATTGGCGGATCCCATGGTGAGCTTTACCGCCCTGAACTTTCCGGTTGACACGTTTTCCCGCGACCAGGAACCCATGACCCAGCTTCTGTTCGGGATCGAACAGGCACTGCCGTTTCCCGGCAAACTGGCATTGAAGGAGCGCGCCGCTGAATTCGACGCCGATGCAGCCGTCAGCAATGTCGATGAAGCCCGGCTGCGCCTTATCCGCAATGTGAAACAGGGATGGTGGGATATTTTCTACCTTGACCGGGCGCTGGAAACGGTTTCCCGCAACCAGGACCTGCTGCGCCAGTTCGTGCAGATCGCCCAGACCAAGTACACGGTGGGGGAAGGCCTGCAGCAGGAGGTGTTGCTGGCGCAGGTTGAATTGTCCCGGCTGCTCGACCGCAAGGTGGAACTGCAGGGCATGCGCCGTCAGCAGGCCGCGCGCCTCAATGCGCTGCTGGACCGGAGCGCCAGTACACCGGTGGCGTTGCCGGAACAGGTGGATAAAACGCTGGCAGGGATACTGCCGGAGGCGCAATTGTACACGCGAGCCGAGGCCGCCCGGCCGTTGCTCGAACAGCGTCGGCAGGAGGTCGAGGCGGCCCGGACCCGGCGGGAATTCGCCCGGCGCGATCGCTATCCCGATTTCAGTCTGGGGGCCGCCTATGGATTCCGCCAGGGCGAGAACCCGGATGGCAGTTCGCGCCCCGATTTCGCCTCGCTGCGTCTGGGCATGAGTCTGCCGCTCTACGCCGGTCGCAAGCAGAACAGGGCGGTGGACCAGCGCACCAGCGAACTCCTGCAGAAGCAATACGCACTGCAGGATGAATGGAACAAGGTGCAGGCTGAGATCACCGCGGCGCTGGCGGACTACCAGCGCGCCAATGAACAGGTACAGTTGTACAAGACTGGCATCCTTCCCCAGGCCCGGCAGTCGGTCGCCTCCATGCTGTCCGGTTACCAGGTCAGCAAGGTGGATTTCCTGAACCTGGTGCGAGCGCAAGTCACCCTCTATAACTACGAGACCCAGTACTGGAAATCCTTCAGTGAGGCCAACCAGGCGCTGGCACGCCTCGCGGCTGCCGTGGGCGAGGAGGTAATCCATCATGAATAAGCAGGCGCTAATCGGTGTGCTGATTGCCCTCCTGCTGGGTAGCGGGGGCGGCTATTGGGCGGCAACCTGGCTCGGGAGTGGGGGTGTCCCCAGCGAAAGGGATAAGGCAATGACGACCGCCGGGAACAGGGTGCTGTTCTATCGCAACCCCATGAATCCGGCGATTACCTCCTCGGTACCGGCCAAGGACGAGATGGGCATGGACTATATCCCGGTCTATGCCGAAGAGGAAAAACAACAGCAGGAGCCCAAGATCCTTTTCTACCGTAATCCCATGAATCCTGCGATTACCTCGCCGGTGCCGGCCAAGGACGAGATGGGTATGGACTATGTCCCGGTGTATGCCGGGAAAAACGCCGGCGACGAAACCGAGCCTGCCGGCACGGTCAGGATCGATCCTGTGACCGTACAGAATATCGGCGTACGCACGGCGGTGGCGCAACGCCAGTCAATCAGCCGGCAGATCCGTGCCGTGGGCCGTGTCGATTTCGACGAGGAGCGACTGTCCCGCCTGCATCCCAAGACCGAAGGCTGGATCGAGGAACTGTATATCGACAAGACCGGCGAACAGATCAAGAAGGACGCGATCCTGCTCAGTATCTATTCCCCTCAACTGATGACCAGCCAGCAGGAATACCTGCTGGCCCTGAACAGCCTCGATGCGCTCAAGCAAAGCCCGTATGCGGAGATCCGCAAGGGGGCGCAAGACCTGGTCGCCAGTTCCCGGGAGCGGCTCGAATTGCTGGATGTGCCGGAACACCAGATCCGCGAACTGGAGCTCACACGCAAGATCAAGAAGAACCTGCATATTCATTCGCCCTTCGACGGGGTGATCATGAATATCGGTGCGCGTGAAGGACAGTATGTCACGCCGTCGACCGAACTCTACAAGATCGCCGACCTCACCCGTGTCTGGGTCATCGCGGATGTCTACGAGAACGAGGTGTCCTGGATTCAGGCCGGTGATCCTGTGGACATGAAGCTAGA